>JALYIZ010000007.1 GCA_030775505.1 Actinomycetota bacterium
GCCCAGCGCGTCCTCGACGCGATCCCGCTGCGGGCGCCCGCCGGCGAGGCGAGCATCGCCCGGGCAGCGGGTCTCACTGCCCTCGAGGTCCAGCAAATCCTGCCTCCGCTCCTGGTCGCGGGCCTGGTCGAACGGTTACCGGACGGCTGGCGGCTGACTGCCTTTGGTGCCGGGCGGACCGCGTGAGCACACTTCGGGGCAGTCACCGCGGAGCGGCGCCTTGACCGGACTGATGCCCTGGCGCACCGTGGCGCCGTGTCCGCGCTCTCCTCCGACGACGAGCTTCCGGCGCCGCTGGCAGCGGCCGCGGCCGACTTCGCCCACCATCTGCGCTACGAGCGCGGCAGGTCGGCGCACACCGTGCGGGCATACCTGGGCGACGTGACGTCCCTGCTCAGGCATGCGTCGCGCATGGGCGCCGGGGACGTGTCCGACATCGACCTGGCGGTGCTCAGGAGCTGGTTGGCGCGGCTGCGCACGACGGGTGCGGCACGGTCGAGCCTGGCCCGTCGTGGCTCGGCCGCCCGGGTCTTCACCGCCTGGGCCTACCGGCAGGGTCGGCTGGCCAGCGACCCGGGGGGGCTGCTGGGCACGCCGAAGGGGGCGCGGACACTTCCGACGTTTCTCCGCCAGGACGAGGCCGCCGCCGCGCTGGATCTCGTCGACGGCGACACGCCCGGGGAGCTTCGTGATCGACTTGCCCTGGAGCTCCTCTACGGGTGCGGGATCCGGGTCGGTGAGCTGTGTGGGCTCGACCTCGACGACGCGGACCGGCACCGCCGCGTCCTGCGGGTCCTCGGCAAGGGTCAGCGCGAACGATCGGTTCCTTTCGGTCTGCCGGCGGACACCGCGCTGCAGGCGTGGCTCGA
Source organism: Actinomycetota bacterium (assembly GCA_030775505.1). The sequence goes on from JALYIZ010000007.1 coordinate 870, forward strand.
GCGCGGCCGTCCCGCATGGGCTCGCCCAGGAAGCGGTCCGGCCCTGCTCCTCGGAGCGAGGGGTGGGCGGGTCGACCCCCGGACCGTTCGGGGCGTCGTGCATACGCGCCTGTCAGCGGTGGCGGGTGCCCCTGACATGGGTCCGCACGGCCTGCGCCACAGCGCCGCCACGCACCTTCTGGAAGGAGGCGCTGATCTCAGAAGCGTCCAGGAACTGCTTGGCCACGCTACGCTCGGGACGACCCAGATCTACACGCATGTGAGTGTCGAGCGGCTGAGGACGAGCTATGAGCGTGCGCACCCCCGGGCCTGAGCGCCCGGGCCGGGTTGCGACCGCTTCCCCCTTGGCGCCGGACGTCGCCGTCCACGTCACGGATGACACCGAGCCCGACCCGGCGCTGGCAACGGTCGAGTCGGCCGCTCCCGATGTGGTCGTGCCCGCTCCGGCACGTCGCGGCCGGTACGCCGGCGTCTCGGACGAGGAGCGGGCCGAGATCGAGTCGGCGATCGCCCAGCTGTGGCGGCAGTTCAAGGAGAGTGGGGAGGAGCGGCTTCGGGAGCGGTTGATCCTGCACTACTCCCCCCTGGTCAAGTACGTGGCCGGTCGCGTCGGCGTGGGACTTCCGCCGAACATCGAACAGGCCGACCTGGTCTCCTACGGGATCTTCGGGCTGATCGACGCGATCGAGAAGTTCGACCTGGAACGGGCGATCAAGTTCGAGACGTACGCGATCAGCCGCATCAAGGGCGCCATCATCGACGAGCTCAGGGCGATCGACTGGATTCCCCGGTCGGTCCGCTACAAGGCGCGCGAAGTGGAGAAGGCCTACGCCGCTCTCGAGGCGAGACTGCATCGCACCCCGAGCGAAGCCGAAGTGGCGTCCGAGCTCGGGATCGCCCTCGAAGACCTGCACGCGATCTTCAGCCAGGTCAGCTTCGTGAACGTGGTCGCCCTCGACGAGCTGCTGTCCGCGGGCCAGGAACGCGGCGACAAGCTCTCACTGGTGGACACGCTGGAGGACACGAAGGCCGAGGACCCGGTCCAGGCTTTTGAGACCGAGGAGACGAAGTACCTCCTGGCCAAGGCGATCAACACGCTGCCCGAGCGGGAGAAGATCGTGGTCACGCTGTACTACTACGAGGGCCTCACGCTGGCCGAGATCGGCCAGGTCCTCGGCGTCACCGAGAGCCGGATCTGCCAGATGCACACCAAGGCGGTTCTCCAGCTTCGGGGCAAGCTGGCCGACCAGCGCGACTGACCGGCCGCTCGTCTGCCGCCCGTCACGGGCCGGCCCATCTCCCCAACTGACCGACACGCTCGCCTCCCTCCGGAGGGGAGCCTGCCCGGCACGTGGGTCCGGTGGTGGCCCCCGCCGCGATCTGTGGACAACCGCTACACTTCAGCCAGCGTCCCGGTCCGCCGGGGCGACTTCGCGCGCCCTTCATCCCGGACAGGCACGACCGGGTCGGGCGCCCCACGGTCCGCCCCGTCACCGACGGGACGGGAGGGGCGCACCGAGGGCGCCAGGGCGAGGAGCCGACCGGCCCCTCGCGACAACCGGACGAGCACTCCGGCCGGCCCTTGCGGCCTGCCTGTGTGCGAGCACAGAACAGGCCCCTCATGGCGGTCGTCACTATGCGCCAGCTCCTCGAGAGCGGCGCACACTTCGGACACCAGACCAAGCGCTGGAACCCGAAGATGAAGCGCTTCATCTTCACCGAGCGCAACGGCATCTACATCATCGACCTGACCCAGACGCTGGGATACATCGACCGCGCGTACGAGTTCGTCAAGGAGACCGTCGCGCACGGCGGCACGATCATGTTCATCGGGACCAAGCGCCAGGCCCAGGAGTCGATCCAGGAGCAGGCCACCCGCGTCGGCATGCCCTACGTGACCGAGCGCTGGCTGGGCGGGATGCTCACCAACTTCTCCACCGTCTTCAAGCGGCTGCAGCGACTGAAGGAGCTCGAGCTCATCGAGCAGACAGGCGGGCAGACGGTGCTGACGAAGAAGGAGGCCCTGGTCCTCGACCGCGAGCGCAAGAAGCTGGTCCGGACCCTGGGCGGCATCCGTGAGATGACCCGCACGCCCAGCGCGGTCTGGATCGTCGACACCAACAAGGAGCACCTCGCGGTCAACGAGGCGCGCAAGCTCGGGATCCCGGTGGTGGCGATCCTCGACACCAACTGCGACCCCGACATCGTCGACTACAAGATCCCTGGGAACGACGACGCGATCCGCTCCATCGCGGTGCTGACCCGCGTGATCGCCGACGCCGTCGCCGAGGGCCTGATGGCTCGCGCGGGGGCCCAGGCCAACGCCGGCGCCGACGAGAAGCCGTCGTTCGACGGCCAGCTGGGCACCGATGAGCCGCTCCCCGAGTGGGAGAAGGAGCTGCTGACCGGTACGACCGCTGATGCCCCGGAGGCCGCAGCGGCAGCTGAGATGCCGACGGACGCGGTCGCCGAGGCAGCCCCGGACGCTTCGCCCGAGGCCGGCTCCGCCGACGCGGACGTGACCGCGGCCGAGTAGCTCGCGCCCCTTCCCTCACCACAACCGGAGAGACGAGAACAGACATGGCCTCCATCAGTGCTGCCGACATCAAGAAGCTCCGCGAGTCCACGGGCGCGGGCATGACCGACTGCAAGAACGCCCTCGTCGAGGCCGACGGCGACTACGACAAGGCCGTCGAGCTCCTGCGTATCAAGGGCCTGAAGGGCGTGGCGAAGCGCGAGGGCAGGGCGGCGAGCAACGGCCTGGTCGCCGCGAAGCTCGAAGGGACCAGCAAGGGGACGTTGCTCGAGCTCAACTGCGAGACCGACTTCGTCGCGAAGGGTGAACGCTTCCAGGCGCTCGGCCAGCAGGTTCTCGATGCCGCATTCGGTCAGTCGGATGCGGCCGCCCTGCTGGAGGTCAGCGTCGGCGCGGACACCCTGAAGTCAGTCCTGGACGAGGCCAACGCCAGCCTGGGCGAGAAGATCGAGGTCCGCAGGGTGGTGTCCTACGAGGCGCCCTACGTGGGCCTGTACCTGCACAAGACCAACCCGGACCTGCCCCCCCAGGTGGGAGTCCTCGTCGCCCTGTCCGGCGAGGCGCCTGAGGTTGCCCGCGACGTCGCCCAGCACATCGCTGCCTTCGCACCCCTCTACGTCACGCGCGACCAGGTGGCCGACGACGTCGTCGCCAAGGAGCGGGAGATCGCAGAGGCGACGGCGCGCGAGGAGGGCAAGCCGGAAGCAGCCCTCCCCAAGATTGTCGAGGGACGCGTCCAGGGCTTCTTCAAGGACAACGTGCTCGTCGAGCAGGCCTTCGCCAAGGACAACAAGAAGACCGTCGCCAGAGTGCTCGAGGAGGCGGGCGTGGCCGTCACAGGCTTCAGCCGCTTCAAGGTGGGCCAGGCCTAGTAGCGTCCGCTCGACCGACCAGCCGACGAGGAGGCCGCCAGCCATGGACCACGACGTGGAGGCGGTCTCTTCCTCGATCGGGTACAGGCGGGTCCTGCTCAAGCTGTCCGGTGAGGCTTTTGCCGGGGGTGCCGGTATGGGCGTGGACCCCGCGACCGTCCAGTTGATCGCACGGCAGATCGCCGAAGTGGTCCTCACGGGCGTGCAGGTGGCGGTCGTCGTCGGGGGCGGCAACTACTTCCGGGGCGCCGAGCTGACCCAGAAGGGGCTCGATCGCAACCGCTCCGACTACATGGGGATGCTCGGGACGGTCATCAACTGCCTGGCCCTGCAGGACTTCCTGGAGAAGCAGGGCATCGAGACCCGGGTGCAGACTGCGATCGCCATGGGGCAGGTGGCTGAGCCGTACGTGCCGCGGCGGGCCGTCCGTCACCTCGAGAAGGGGCGCGTGGTCATCTTCGGGGCAGGGTTGGGGGTTCCGTACTTCTCCACCGACACGTGCGCGGCTCAGCGCGCCCTCGAGACCGGTGCCCAGTGCGTCCTGATGGCCAAGCAGGTCGACGGTGTGTACGACGCCGATCCACGGTCGAACCCGAACGCGGTGAAGTTCGACCAGCTGTCCTACGCCGAGGTCCTCGAGAGGCGGCTCAAGGTCGCGGACGCGACGGCGATCAGCCTGTGCATGGACAACGCCCTGCCCATCGTCGTCTTCGACCTTCTCGCCGACGGCAACATCGCGCGTGCCGTGCGCGGTGAGAAGATCGGAACACTGGTCAGCTCGGCCCCGATGAGCCCTCGCTACCCGGAAGGACGGGCGTGATCGACGACACGCTTCTCGATGCCGAGGAGAAGATGGACAAGGCGGTGACCGTCGCCAAGGACGACTTCGGTTCCATCCGCACGGGCAGGGCGACGCCGGCGATGTTCAGCAAGATCGTCGTGGACTACTACGGGGCCCTGACGCCGGTCAACCAACTTGCGTCCATGAGCGTTCCAGAGCCCCGGATGGCGGTGATCTCGCCCTACGACAAGGCTTCCCTGGGGATCATCGAAACGGCGATCCGCAACTCCGACCTCGGCGTGAACCCCACCAACGACGGAAACCTGATCCGCATCGTGTTCCCTCAGCTGACGGAGGAGCGCCGCAGGGACCTGATCAAGGTCGCCCGGTCCAAGGCGGAGGACGCCAAGATCTCGATCCGCAACATCCGAAGAAAAGCCAAGGAAGAGCTCGACCGGCTGGTCAAGGACGGGGAGACGGGCGAGGACGACGTCGTCCGTGCGGAGAAGGAGCTGGAGAAGACGACGGCCCAGTATGTGGCGTCGGTCGACGAGCTGCTGCGGCACAAGGAAGCCGAGCTCCTCGAGGTCTGATGATGGCCCCCGACCTTGCACCCGTAGGCCCGGAGACGCCGGGGGAGGCTCCTGTTCCCGACGGGGCTGCCCCGCCCACGGGACGCGCGGGCCGGAACCTCCCGGCCGCCATCGCCGTCGGGCTCACGCTCGGGGTGCTGATCGTGGTGCCGCTCTACTCGCCCTACCGGTGGGGGTTCATCGTCGTCCTCGCTGCGGCCGCCTCAGTGGGCAGCTGGGAGATCGTCGCTGCGCTTCGACGGCTCGGAGCGCAGCCGACGCACCTGCCGGTTCTCGTAGGCGGCGCCGTGATGATCGTCGAGGGATACCGCGAAGGTTCACAGGCGTTGTTCATCGGCCTCCTCCTGACGGTGCTCGCCTGCATGGTCTGGCGGCTCGTCGACCCCGCGGAAGGCTTCCTGCGCGACGTCTCGGCGTCAGTCTTCACTGTTGCGTATGTGCCCTTCCTCGCCGGCTTTGCGGCGCTGCTCACGATCCCCCACGACGGTCCGCGGCGGGTCACGGCCTACATCGTGACCGTGGTCTGCAGTGACATCGGTGGCTACGCCGCCGGTGTCGCCTTCGGCAGGCACCCCATGGCCCCCAGCGTCTCGCCGAAGAAGTCGTGGGAGGGGTTCGCCGGTTCCGCGGTGGCCTGCGCTCTCGCCGGCATGGTGTTCCTCGGTCCGGTGCTGCACGCCCAGGTGCTCCTCGGGGTCGTCTTCGGGCTTGCTGTCGTGGTGACGGCGACGCTCGGTGACCTCGGCGAGTCGATGGTCAAGCGCGACATCGGCATCAAGGACATGGGGCGGCTGCTGCCCGGCCACGGCGGCCTCATGGACCGTCTGGACAGCCTGCTCACGACCGCACCGGTCGCGTTCCTGCTCCTGACCGCCTTCGTGCCCCTACCGCGGTAGCGGGCGCTCCGCGTCCTGGCGGCCGTAGGCTGGTCCCACCGTGACCGCCGCCCTGCCACTCGTGTTCGACCCACCGTCGCGCGGGTTGCCTCCCAGGCACCTCGCCGACCTGGACAGCGCCGGGCGGCGAGCGGCCGTGGCCGACCTGGGGGAGAAGCCCTTTCGGGCCGACCAGCTGAGCCGGCACTACTTCGGCGGCTACCTGACCGCGGGTGACAGCGAGGCGATGACCGACCTTCCGGCAGCGAGCCGGGAGCGCCTTGCGGCAGCATTGCTTCCCACGCTGCTCACGCCCGTGCGCGACGTCGAGTGCGACGCGGGCGCCACCCGCAAGACGTTGTGGCGAGGGCTCGACGACACGCTGGTCGAGTCGGTGCTCATGCGGTACCCGGGCCGCAACACCGTGTGTGTCAGCAGCCAGGCCGGATGTGGGATGGCGTGTCCCTTCTGCGCGACCGGTCAGGCCGGGCTGACCCGCAACCTGTCCACGGCCGAGATCGTGGAGCAGGTGGTGGCGGCCGACCGTGCGCTGCACCTCGGTGACGTCCCCGGAGGGACCGGCCGCGTGAGCAACGTCGTATTCATGGGGATGGGGGAGCCGCTGGCCAACTACCGCCGCGTGGTGGCCGCTGTGCGGCGCCTGACGGACCCCGTGCCGCACGGTCTGGGCCTGAGCCAGCGCAACGTGGTCGTCTCGACCGTGGGCCTCGTGCCGGCGATGAAACGGCTGACGGAGGAAGGCTTGCAGGTCACGCTGGCACTGAGCCTGCACGCACCTGACGACGAGCTGCGCAACACACTGGTCCCGGTCAACACGCGGTGGCCGGTGAGCGAGGTCCTGTCCGCAGCCTTCGCGTACACCCGGGTCACGGGGCGACGTCTGTCGATCGAGTACGCCCTCATCCGAGACGTCAACGACCAGCCCAGGCGCGCGGACCTGCTGGCGACCCGGCTGCGCGGGAAGCTGGTGCACGTCAACCTGATCCCGTTGAACCCCACTCCCGGTAGTGACTGGGACGCCTCGCCGCGCCACGTCGAGAAGGAGTTCGTCCGGCGGCTGCGCAACGCCGGAATACCGACGACCGTGCGGGACACCCGCGGCCGGGAGATTGCCGGAGCCTGCGGCCAGCTGTCGGCGGCCGAAGGAACGGACACCCCTTCGTGAGCCCGCGGGACGTGGTGGTCCTCGGCTCCACCGGCTCGGTCGGTACACAGGCACTGGACGTGGCGCGCCGGAACCCGGATCGGCTGAAGGTGGTCGGGATCGGGGCCGGCGGCGCGCGGGTGGACCTGCTTGCCCGGCAGGCACTCGACCTCGGCGTGGCCGTGGTTGCGGTGGCACGTGCCAGCGCTGCTCAGGACCTGCAACTGGCCTTCTATGCGGCTGCCAGTGAGCGTGGCTGGAGCGCGGGCGAATACGAGCTGCCGAAGATCCTTGCCGGGCCACAGGCCCTTGAGGAGCTCGCGAGCTGGCAGTGCGACACGGTCCTCAACGCCATGACGGGGTCGGTGGGGCTGTCGCCGACGCTCGCCGCGCTGCAGGCCGGCCGCACGCTCGCCCTCGCCAACAAGGAGTCGCTCGTCGTGGGCGGACCGCTGGTCACGGCGGCGGTGCGCCGCCCTGACCAGATCGTGCCGGTGGACTCCGAGCACTCGGCCCTGGCCCAGTGCCTGCGCGGCGGCCGCCCCGACGAAGTGCGTCGGTTGGTCCTGACGGCGTCAGGGGGCCCGTTCCGTGGCCGGGCGGACCTCGGTTCGGTGACGCCCGAGGAGGCGCTCGCCCACCCGACGTGGGACATGGGTCCGGTCATCACCGTCAACTCCGCGACCCTCGTCAACAAGGGGCTGGAGGTGATCGAGGCGCATCTGCTCTTCGGCGTCCCCTACGGCTCGATCGAGGTCGTCGTCCACCCCCAGTCCATCGTGCATTCGATGGTGGAGTTCCAGGACGGATCGACCTTGGCTCAGCTGTCCACGCCGGACATGCGCCTGCCGATCGCACTTGCTCTTGCCTGGCCTGACCGCGTGCCCGATACGACGGCGCCCCTGGACTGGACCACGGCGCGCACCTGGCAGTTCGAACCGCTCGACTCGTCGGTCTTTCCCGCGGTGGACCTTGCCCGGGACGCGGGTCGGCGGGGCGGCACGGCCCCAGCAGCCCTGAATGCAGCCAACGAGGAAGCCGTGGGGGCCTTCCTCAGGGGCCGGCTGCCCTTCCCCGCGATCGTCGACACTGTGGCGCGCGTCGTGGAAGATCACGACTTCCGGGAACGTCCTACCCTTGTGGATGTGTTGGAGGTGGAGTCCGAGTCGCGCGCTCACGCCGGCCGGATCATCCGTGAGCAGGGTCCCGAGGAGGCGCGACGATGACAGCGGTCGGCGTCGTGGCGTTCGTGGTCGCGCTCCTGGTGTCGGTCATGCTGCACGAGGCCGGGCACTTCGTCACCGCCCGGCGGTACGGCATGAAGGCCACCCAGTTCTTCGTCGGCTTCGGTCCCACGGTGTTCTCCCGGCAGCGAGGGGAGACCGAATACGGCGTCAAGGCCATCCCGGCGGGTGGTTTCGTGAAGATCGTCGGCATGACTCCTCTCGAGGACGTCCCCGCGGCGGACGAGGACAGGGCCTTCTACCGGCAGCCCGCGGGCCGCCGGGCAGTGGTGCTGTCCGCCGGGTCCTTCATGCACTTCGTCATCGCGGTCCTCCTGACCCTCGCAGTCACGGCCGCCGTGGGCGTGGTCGACGACACCGCACCCGTCGTCGCTGCGCCCACGGCGTGCGTCCCGTTGACCGTCACCGCGACCGTGACCCCGCCCAAGGGATGCCCGTCCGACAGCACGGTCCCGTCGCCCGCCCGGGCGGCAGGCCTCCTGGCGGGGGACCGCATCCTGCGCGCCGGCGACCGTCCCATCTCCACGTACCGCCAGTTCGTTGAGGCCGTTCGCTCCCATGCCGGTCGGCCGCTGGTCCTGTCAGTGCGGCGCCACCAGGCGGTCGTCGGACTCACCCTCACCCCCGTGCCTGTCGTGCGGCCTGATCTGGACCACCCGGCCAGTACCGTCGCGGTCGGTGCCATCGGGGTCCAGCAGGAGCTCGTCACCAAGCGACTGAGCCTGACCGGGTCCATCGCCGAGACCGGCCGGCGGCTCGGTCTGATCGTCTCAGGGACCTACACCTCCCTGACCAGCAAGCTGGGAACGATCACCGACCTTTACGGCCCGCACCGCGACCCGACAGGGCTGGTCGGCGCGGTCGGGGCGGCGCACGTGAGCGGTCAGATCCTCGACCAGGGCGGGGTCAGCCTCGCCGTCCGGATCAGCGACTTCCTGCTGTTGATCGCGGGGCTGAACCTCTTCGTCGGAGTCTTCAACCTGCTGCCGCTGCTCCCGCTCGACGGCGGCCATATCGCCATCCTGGTCTACGAGCAGGCCCGCGACCGGGTCCGACGCCTGCGGGGCTATCGCGGCCCGCTCCAGCGGGTCGACCTGACCAAGCTGATGCCCGTGACGTACGCGGTCGTGTTGTTGTTCATCGGCCTGACGCTCTACATCATGGGTGCCGACATCATCAATCCCGTACGGATCGGACAGTGACCGTCTCGCTGGGGATGCCCACGACGCCTCCCGCGCGCCTGGCCGAACGTCGCCCGACCAAACAGCTGGATGTCGGAGGTGTGCTCGTCGGCGGTGGTGCTCCTGTCAGCGTGCAGTCGATGACCACCACCAAGACGGCGGACGTCAACGGCACGCTTCAGCAGATCGCCGCGCTGACGGCGACTGGCTGTCAGATCGTGCGGGTTGCCGTCCCCGACACCGACGATGTCGAGGCCCTGCCAGAGATCGTCAAACACAGCCAGATCCCGGTCATCGCCGACATCCACTTCCAACCGCGCTACGTCTTCGCTGCCATTGACGCCGGATGCGCCGCGGTACGCGTCAACCCCGGCAACATCAAGAAGTTCGACGACAAGGTCGGTGAGATCGCGAGAGCCGCGACCGCGGCGCGCACGCCGATCCGGATCGGCGTCAATGCGGGGTCTCTCGATCCGCGCTTGCTCCACAAGTACGGGAAGGCAACGCCCGAGGCCCTCGTGGAGTCGGCGCTCTGGGAGTGCTCGCTGTTCGAGGAGCATGGCTTCACCGACATCAAGATCTCGGTCAAGCACAACGATCCGGTCGTGATGGTCCAGGCCTACCGGCTGCTGTCGCAGCGCTGCGACTACCCGCTCCACCTGGGCGTGACCGAGGCCGGCCCGGCCTTCCAGGGGACCATCAAGTCAGCAGTGGCGTTCGGGGCACTGCTGTCAGAAGGGATTGGCGACACCATCCGGGTGTCGCTGTCCGCGCCGCCGGTCGAGGAGGTCAAGGTCGGCCTGCAGATCCTGGAGTCGCTCAACCTGCGTCAGCGTGGGCTGGAGATCGTGAGCTGTCCGTCCTGCGGTCGCGCACAGGTGGATGTCTATACGCTCGCCGAGCAGGTGACGGCCGGGCTCGAGGGGCTGACGGTGCCCCTGCGCGTCGCTGTGATGGGCTGCGTGGTCAACGGTCCCGGAGAAGCCCGGGAGGCGGACCTGGGCGTGGCCTCCGGCAACGGCAAGGGCCAGATCTTCGTCAAGGGCGTCGTCATCAAGACGGTGCCCGAGGCGCAGATCGTCGAGACCCTGATCGAGGAGGCCCTCCGCCTGGCGGAGGAGTACCGCGGGCCGGCGGGCGCTCCCGCCGTCGGGATCTCCTGAGCGCGCCTCACTAGGCTGGTCAGGTGCTCAGGACGTCGCGACTGCGGGTCCTCGACGGCTGCGACCTGGACGAGGTGGCAGAGCTGCTCCAGCGCGACCCGGTGACCGACGTTTTCGTCGGCTCGCGCATCCAGGCCTGCGGGTTGGACAGCTGGCGATTGGGAGCCGAGATCTGGGGCTTCGGGGAGCGGGGGCGGCTCGAGTCGCTGTGCTACGCAGGGGCCAACCTGGTTCCGGTGCAGGCCGGCGAGGACGCCATCCGCGCCTTTGCCGAGCGGGGACGTAAGCAGGGTCGCCGGTGCTCGTCGATCGTGGGACCGCAGACGGCGGTGCTCCCGATCTGGGCGTCACTGGAGCCGACCTGGGGAGGCGCGAGAGAGGTCCGCCCGGACCAGCCCCTCCTCGCCATCGACCGGGACCCCGACGTGCTCGATGACCCGCTCGTGCGCCGCGTCCGGCCGGACGAGGTGGACGTGCTGCTGCCCGCGTGCGTACAGATGTTCACCGAGGAGGTGGGGATCTCCCCCCTCCTGGGGGACGGGGGGGCCCTGTACCGGACAAGGGTCAGCGAGCTCGTCGAGCAGGGTCGCGCATTTGCCCGTATCGAGGACGGCGCTGTGTCGTTCAAGGCCGAGATCGGCGCGGCGACGCCGGCTGCCTGCCAGGTGCAGGGTGTCTGGGTCCATCCCTCGCTGCGTGGTCAGGGACGTGGCACGGCAGGCACCGCGTCGGTGGTGCGGCTGGCGCGCGCCGAGGTTGCCCCAGTCGTCAGTCTCTACGTCAACAGCTACAACCTGCCGGCCCGGCGCAGCTATGAGAAGGCCGGCTTCACGCAGGTGGGAACCTTTGCGAGCGTGCTCTTCTGAGGCCGCTGGCGAACGGGCGTGGGGCACGTCACAGCCGGATGCCCGGTTCCCGGCTTGCCCCGGGGACCTCTTGTCGCTCATGGTGCCTGCAACCTGCCGGAGAAAGGGACCTCCCGTGACGCTCACCCTCAAGCCTGGAACGTCGTGGCTGGACGTGTACGCCCGCGCCCGGGCCGCCGCCCCTGAGGCCTTTGACGAAGACCGGATTCTCAATCTCGCCGGCGGGGAGTGGAAGCGCATCGGCACGCCTGGTGAGCACGTCACCCCGGTGGACGGTTCGCCGATCCAGGGACCTCCGCGCATCGAGCACGCCGACGCAGTCACCGCCGTCGCTCAGGCGGCCGGTGAGCACAAGGCGTGGCTCGAGGTGGACCTCGATGAGCGGAAGTCCCGTGTCTCCGCGGCAGTGAGTCAGATGCGTGACCACCGGGACACCCTTGCCCTCCTGCTCGTCTGGGAGATCGGTAAGCCCTGGCGTCTCGCCTGCGCGGACGTAGACCGGGCCCTCGACGGCGTGGACTGGTACCTGGCGCAGATTGAGCGACAGCTCGAGGGCCGGCATCCGCTGCACGGACCTGTGAGCAACATCGCCAGCTGGAACTACCCCATGTCCGTTCAGGTCCACTCCGAGCTGGTGCAGCTGCTGGCCGGCAACGCCGTCGTTGCCAAGACGCCGTCGCAGGGTGGCTTCCACACCCTGACGCTCGCCCACGCCATCATGCGTCGATGTGGGCTGCCGGTGACTCTTCTGTCGGGGGTGGGTGGACAGCTGGGTGACGCCCTCATCAGCGCCCCGGAGATCGGCGCGCTGGCCTTCGTGGGAGGCCGATCCAACGGCCGCAAGGCCGCGACAACCTTGGCCGACACCGGCAAGCGGCACATGCTGGAGCAGGAGGGCCTCAACGCCTGGGGCATCTGGGACTTCTCGCAGTGGGACCTGCTCGCGGGGCACCTCAAGAAGGGCTTTGAGTACGCCAAGCAGCGCTGCACCGCCTATCCGCGGTACGTCGTTCAGCGCGAGCTGTTCCCCGACTTCCTCGCGGCCTACCTGCCCGTCCTGCACAGTCTTCGCTACGGTCACCCGCTTGCCGTCGAGGCTCCGGACGACGCGCTGCCCGACCTCGACTTCGGTCCCGTCATCCACGCCACCAAGGCCGCCGAGCTCCGGGAGCGGTATGCCGAGGCCGTCTCGGGCGGCGGGATCCCCCTGTACCACGGACACCTGTCCGGCGGGCGGTTCCTCGACGGCCAGGACGTGGCCGCCTACGTCGCGCCGGCATGCGTGCTGCAGCCCCCCTCGTCCTGGTCTCTCCACCATGCCGAGCCGTTCGGTCCGCTCGACTCGGTGGTGATCGTGGACTCGGAGTCGGAGTTGCTCGCGGCCATGAACGCGTCCAACGGGGCCCTGGTCGCGTCCGTCGCCAGCGACGACGCCGACTTCGCGGCCCGCATCGCCGAGGAGCTTCAGGCCTTCAAGGTGGGGATCAACGCGCCGAGGTCGCGGGGGGACCGGGCCGAGGTCTTCGGCGGCCGGGGAGCCTCCTGGAAGGGCGCCTTCGTGGGCGGCGACCTGCTGGTACAGGCTGTCACGGAGGGCGAGGGACAGCTCTACGGGAACTTCCCCGGCTACTCGCTGTACCCGGAGTCCTGACCTACCGCGCTGACGCAAGACCACGGAGGACCAGATCGAGGCGTGAGCCCTCCAGCTCGACGGCGTCGGCGACCTCGCGCCCTGCCGCGGCAACGTCTGCGACCGTCTGTGCCCCGTGGAGCAGCAGCTGCCGGGCCAGGCGGCCCTTGGTGTACTTGTTGTCGTGCGACACGACGGTGCGGTGTCCGTCGACGTCTCGCAGGACGCGTACCTGGATGGCCGTAGGCATGCGGGCGAGCGAGGCGTATGCACCCGACCTCAGGTCAACGACGAGGCCGCCGGTCCCAGCCAGGACCGGTTCCAGTGCGGGGCGCCAGAGCGCGGCCAAGGCCGGCAGACCTGGCAAGGCCGTGCCTGCCGGCAGCCGGTAACGCGGGATCGAGTCCGTGGGGCGGAGCAGTCCGAACAGGGCGCTCGACACCAGCAGCGTCTCGTCCGCCCGGTGGCGGGCAGCTGCGGGGAGGGAAGCGTAGCCGAGCTGGTCGTACACCACCCCCGTGTAGCGCTCGATCGCCGGCAGCGTGGCCGAGGTGCGCAGAGCCGCGTTGTCGCCGACCTCGCCCCGCTGGCGCTCGGACAGGCCCAGGGCAGCGCGGAGTGCTGCCGGCTGCCGCCGCGCCAGCCGCACCACCGCCGCGACGAGTGTGCGCCGGACGGACGCGAGGCTGGAGAAGGAAAGCCCTGCGAGGTCGAGTGGCGGGCCTGCTCCGCCCAGAGCCTTGCCCTCTGACGGGGGCAGCAGGAGGAGCATCGCGTCACCTTAGAGCTCGGCCGGTCACCCAGCCGCCGCTGCGGCGGGCAGATCACTGTGACGTCACGGTCCGGTGTCGATTGCTGCACGTCGGCCGCTGCGTCCGTTACGTTCCTGCCACCACCGAACGGGGGTCTGCCATCACGGAGCTGCTGGTCTCCCCGGGCACCGAGCCCGGGCTGCCTGCGGTCGCGGCCGTTGACACCGGCCGATCGCCGCGGGAGATCAGCTGGCGACGGTTCCGGCGCGACCGGGTGGGAGTCTGGTCGGGCTGGGTGGTCCTGTTCTTCGTCGCCGTGGCTGTGCTGGCTCCCTTGATCGCCAAGGTCTACGGGAAGAACCCCTACACGACCTATGGTCAGGACCAGGGCTTGCTCAACGACTACGGCTTCCCCATCGGGGCCAACGGTGGGATGAGCTCGCGGTTCTGGCTGGGTCTCGAGCCGAGCCTGGGCCGGGACGTCTTCATGCAGCTGGTGTACGGCGCTCGGACCTCTCTGTTCATCGCGGTCAGTGCGGGGCTCATCACGACGGCCTTCGGGGTCCTGTGGGGTCTCGTGACGGGATTCCTGGGCGGCTGGGTGGACGCCATCGGGGGGCGCATCGTCGACGTCGTGTTCGCGTTCCCGGGATTGCTGTTCATCATCGCCTTCGGGCCCGTCGTCGAGTCGCTGTTCGTCAGCCCGGACCAGGAGACACCGACCGCCCTGCGCTTCGCGTCCCTGATCTTCGTCCTGTCCGTACTCGGTTGGGTCTTCCAGGCCCGACTCATTCGCGGCCAGGTGTTGTCGCTCCGGGAGCGCGAGTTCGTCGATGCCGCCCGGATGTCCGGGGCCGGCGCCTGGCGGATCGTGCGCAAGGAGCTCCTGCCCAACTTGTGGTCGCCGATCCTGGTGACGTTCTCACTCGCCGTCCCGACTCTGATCACCACGGAGGCCGCGCTCGCCTTCCTGGGTGTGGGCATCGTCGAGCCGACCCCTGACTGGGGACGGATGATCAACCACGGGGCGCAGGTCTACACCAGCGACATCACCTACATGCTGATCCCAGGGCTTGCACTGTTTGTGCTGGTCCTGTGCTTCAACCTGCTCGGGGACTCGGTGCGCGACGCCCTGGACCCCAAGAGCACCCGATGAGCCACGCGACGACGCCGCGCGCACCCGTGCCGGTGGAGCACCACGACAGGAAAGGGCTGCACATGATGCGCAGATCAGGAGTGCGGACCGTCGCACTCGGCGGGCTCCTCGTACTCGGCGTGACCGGGTGCGGAAGTGGCGGGAGCGGCGGTGGTGTCAAGCCGGGAGCCGGGAAGGCGGCCGCCGAGAGCTTCCACTTCACCATCAACAACGCAGCGACCGGTCCGGCGCCCGACGTCCCGGGGTCGCGCAAGGGCGGGACCATCAACCTTCTCGAGCGCGACGACTTCGCCCACCTCGATCCTGCGCGCGTCTACGTCAACTTCTACCAGTCGCTGTCGCAGATGATCACGCGCCAGCTGACGACGTATCGCAGCGTCAACGGCAAGGTCGAGCTGGTCGGCGACCTGGCGACCAACACGGGTACCACGACCGACGGCGGGAAGACGTGGACGTTCACGCTCCGCGACGGGATCACCTACCAGGATGGGACACCGATCGTCGCGGCCGACATCAAGTACGGAGTCGAACGTGCCTTCGCGCCCGAGTACGCCGAGGGCCCCACGTACATCATGGAGTGGCTGGCCGGAACCGCCGACTTCCACAAGGTCTACAGCGGTCCGTACAAGGGCAAGCACCTGGCCGCGATCGAGGCTCCGGACGCCAAGACGGTGGTGTTCCACTTCGACAAGCCACGGCCGGACATGCCGTTCGCCGCGGCGCTGACGACTACGGCACCGGTCCCCGCTGCCAAGGACACCAAAGCGGCCTACGACCTCAAGCCGTTCGCGTCGGGGCCCTACAAGATCACGACCCATGTGGTCGACAAGACGCTCGTGCTGGAGAAGAACACCTCCTGGGTCGCCACCTCCGACCCGGCGCGTCACCAGTACGTGGACAGCTACGTCTTCAAGTTCGGGACGGAGCCCCTGGCCATCAACCAGCGCCTGATCGCGGCGAACGGCGCCGACGCCACCACGATGACCTTAAGCACGCTGTTGTCGCCTGAGGTGCTTCAGCAGGTCGACACGACCGCGGCCCTCAAGGCCAGGACGGTGCTGGGCTACACGCCATTCGTCCTGCAGTACAACATCAACAACAGCCGGATCACCGATGTCGAGGTGCGCAAGGCCCTGCTGGTGGCTTTCCCCAAGCAGCAGGCCCGGCAGGTCGTCGGAGGTACCTCGGCCGGCGACTTCGCCACCACGGTCAGCTCGCCGACCCTTGTGGGTCACGAGGCGTTCGACCTCTACAACGCCCCACCCACGGGTGACCCGGTCCGGGCCAAGGCGATCCTGGCCAAGGCCGGCAAGAGCGGCCAGACCATTGTCTACGGCTACGTGCAGTCGCCCCGCGGTGAGCAAGTCGCGGTCGCCGTGAGTGCGGGGCTCGAGAAGGCCGGCTTCAAGGTCGTCAAGAAGCCGATCAGCGCCAAGAACTTCTACGACGTGATCGGCAAGGTCAACAACCCCTATGACCTGTACTCGGGTGGCTGGGGTGCGGACTGGCCCAGTGGCAGCACGGTCTACCCCCCGACACTGGACGGCCGAAAGATCGCGGAGCAGGCGCCGAACTACTCGCACTTCAACGACCCGACCGTCAACGCGGAGATGGATCGCATCTCGGCAGAGACCAATCTGATCCAGGCGGGTAAGGACTGGGCAGCACTCGACCGCAAGATCATGGCGGAGGTGCCCTACATCCCCTACCTCTACGACAAGGCCTACCAGATGTACGGCCCCAACGTGGGAGGCGTCTACCTGGACCAGGTTCTCGGTGAGCCCTCACTGAACGGGGTGTACGTCAAGGTCTGACAGCTCCAGGTCACCGCTTGGTGCGGCGGTCGGACGGGCACGTGTCCCGACCGGCCGCCGCTCCCGGCCCCTCGTCAGAAAGGGCCAGGTCGTGTTGCGCTTCGTGCTTCGCCGCTCGGCGAGCTCGGCGTTCATCCTGGTCATCGTCAGCGCCGTCACGTTCTTTCTGTTCTTCCTCCTGCCAGGCGACCCGGCCCGGCTGTCCTGCGGGAAAGTGTGCAGCCCGGACCGGTTGTCCGAGATCCACCACAACCTCGGCCTGGACAAGCCGGCGATTGTCCAGTACGGCGAATACATGAAGGGCATCGTCGCCGGGCGGCAGGTCGTCGAGGGTGGTGACCCCAAGCCCTGTCCGGTGCCGTGCTTCGGATACTCGTTCACCAACCACCAGCCGGTCTGGCAGACGCTGCTCGACCGCTTCCCCGCGACGCTGTCCCTGGCTGTCGGTGCCTCGGTCCTGTTTCTCGTGGGGGGTGTGGGGCTCGGAATGATCTCGGCCTTGCGTCGCGGCCGTGCTGTCGACAAGCTCGGCATCGGCCTCACCCTGGTGGGGGCCTCCGTGCAGATCTACTTCATCGGCGTCGTTGCCCGTGCCCTGTTTGTGGACCGGTTGCGGTGGCTCCCTGAGCCGGGGTACACCCCGCTGACGCAGAATCCGGCCGCGTGGTTCTCAGGCCTGTTGCTTCCCTGGATCACCTTGGCCTTCGTCAGCGCTGCTCTCTACGCGCGGCTGGCCCGCTCGTCGATGATCGAAGCTCTCTCCGAGGACTACGTCCGGACAGGTCGATCGAGGGGGCTCTCGCGGCGCGCGCTCTATCTCAAGCACGCGGGTCGAGGGGCGATCAGCCCGATCGTGACCGTGTTCGGCCTCGACCTGGCGGGTCTGCTCGGGGGCGCCATCATCACCGAGAGCGTGTTCTCGATCCAGGGGATCGGCCGGCTTGCGCTGAACTCGGTCTTCAACTCAGACCTACCCATGATCATGGCTACCGTGCTGATCGCCGCCGTCCTCATCGTGGTCGCAAACCTCGTGGTCGACATCGCGTATGCGGTCATCGACCCACGCGTCCGGATCACATGACTGCCACGCCGTTCCTCCAGGTCCAGGGCCTCCGCGTCTCGTTCCGGACCGACGACGGGGTGGTCAAGGCCGTCGACGGGCTGTCCTACACGCTGGAGCGCGGACGGACGCTCGGCATCGTCGGTGAGTCCGGATCCGGCAAGACCGTGGGCGGACTCGCGTTGCTGGGTCTGGTCGACCGCAGCCGGGCCGATGTCTCGGGGCAGATCCTCGTGGACGGCGAGGACCTGCTCACGATGGACGACCACGCGCTGAACCTCCGCCGGGGCCCGCAGCTGGCGATGATCTTCCAGGATCCGCTGTCGGCGCTCAGCCCGTTCTACACGGTCGGCAACCAGATCAGTGAGGGCTACCGGCGGCACGAGAAGGCGAGCAAGGCCCAGGCCCGGGCGCGAGCCGTCGACCTGCTCGGCCGCGTGGGGATCCCCCAGGCGCAACGGCGCGTCGACGACTATCCGCATCAGTTCTCGGGGGGGATGCGGCAGCGCGTGATGATCGCCATGGCACTGGCGTGCAACCCCTCTCTACTCGTGGCGGACGAGCCGACCACCGCGTTGGACGTCACGGTTCAGGCCCAGATCCTCGACCTCCTCGGCGAGCTGCAGGCCGAGTACGGCACGGCGATCGTCCTCATCACGCACGACCTCGGCGTCGTCTCCCAGGTAGCTGACGACGTCCTGGTCATGTACGCCGGCAGGTGCGTGGAGCGGGGCGAGGCCAAGGCGGTGCTGTCCCGCCCGGAACATCCCTACACCTGGGGCCTGCTCTCCTCGGTGCCGCGCCTGCTCGGAGACGCGGAGCGACCACTCGTCCCTGTCCGCGGAACCCCACCGAGCCTGATCGACCTTCCGCCCGGCTGTCCGTTCGCTCCGCGCTGTGACTACGCGGATCTCGTGCCCGGCGACCGGTGCCTGGCCGAACGCCCGCAGCTGCGCATCGTGAAGTCCTCCGACATCGCCTGCCACCTCGACGACCGCGTGCGACAGAAGATCCTCACGAAGGACCTGCTGCCGCTCTGGCGGGGGAGCAAGGGGCGACGATGAGCGCACCGGGACAGCCCCTCCTCGTGGTGAGAGGACTCGTCAAGCATTTTCCGATCCGTAGTGGCCTGTTGTTCCGGCGTCAGGTCGGCGCAGTGCAGGCCGTCGACGGAGTCGACCTGGAGATCGAGTCCGGCAGGACGCTCGGCGTCGTCGGTGAGTCGGGATGCGGGAAGACCACTACCGGCCGGCTGATCGCGCGGTTGATGCGTCCTGACGCCGGCGAGATCAGCTACGACGGGGTCGACATCGCCCGCTTGTCCCACCGTGACCTACGACCCATGCGCCGCCAGATCCAGATGGTCTTCCAGGACCCGTACTCGTCGCTGAACCCCCGGCACACGGTGGGAGCGATTGTCGCTGCGCCGATGGAGGTCAACCGGATCGAGCCACCCGGGGGACGCAAGCGGCGGGTCCAGGAGCTGCTCGAGACGGTCGGCCTGAACCCGGAGCACTACAACCGCTACCCGCACGAGTTCTCGGGTGGGCAACGCCAGCGAATCGGAATTGCGCGGGCACTGTCGCTGGAGCCCAGGCTCATCGTTGCCGACGAACCCGTCTCAGCTCTCGACGTGTCCATCCAGGCGCAGGTCGTCAACCTCCTCCAGCGCCTGCAGCGGGAGCTCGACCTCACCTTCCTGTTCATCGCGCATGACCTGGCCGTCGTCCGGCACGTCTCGCACAGGGTCGCCGTCATGTACCTGGGGAAGATCGTCGAGGTGGCTGACCGCGAGACCCTCTACGCCCGGCCGCGACACCCCTACACGCATGCCCTGCTGTCTGCGGTACCGGATGTCGATGCCGAATCAGCGGGCGCCGGCGTGGAGCGGATCAGGTTGTCCGGTGACGTACCCAGCCCTGCAGACCCGCCGTCGGGGTGCCGGTTCCGGACCAGATGCCCACGTGCGCGCGAGCTGTGCGCCGAGCAGGAGCCGCTCCTGCTTCAGGTCACCGGCAACCCTGCAGGCCACCTCACGGCGTGCCACTTCCCTGTCGCCGAAGGCGAGAGCGTCGCCCAGACCTGAGGCGGCGGAATCCCCCGTCGGCGCCGGCGCAGCGCCGCTACGCTCCGGCAGACCGTGTCATCGACGAGGGGAAGCACCGTGCTGCGCATGTCCACCCTGTTCCTGCGCACCTTGCGTGAGGACCCGGCGGACGCGGAGGTCCCGAGTCACCGGCTGCTCGTGAGGGGGGGATTCATCCGCCGCGTGGCCCCGGGCATCTACTCCTGGCTCCCCCTCGGTCTCAAGGTCCTTGAGCGCGTCAGCGTCATCGTCCGCGAGGAGATGGAACGCATCGGGGCGCAGGAGGTGCACTTCCCGGCCCTGCTCCCGCGGGAGTACTACGAGGCCACCGGCCGCTGGACTGAGTACGGGGACAACATCTTCCGGCTCAAGGATCGCAAGGGTGGTGACTACCTGCTCGGTCCGACTCACGAGGAGCTGTTCACGACGCTGGTCAAGGGAGAGTTCTCCTCCTACAAGGACCTGCCGGTCTGCCTCTACCAGCTGCAGACCAAGTACCGGGACGAGGCGCGGCCGCGGGCGGGGATTCTGCGCGGACGCGAGTTCCTGATGAAGGACAGCTACTCCTTCGACCTCGACGAGGCGGGCCTGCAGCGCAGCTATGACCTGCACCGGCAGGCCTACGTCCGCGTCTTCGAACGCCTCGGCATGCAGTACCGCATCGTGTCCGCTGTCAGCGGCGCGATGGGTGGCAGCGCCAGCGAGGAGTTCCTCGCCCCCGCACCCACCGGTGAGGACACCTTCGTGTCCTGCACGGCGTGTGACTACGCGGCCAACACCGAGGCGGCCGAGGTGCAGGCGGGCGCTGTCGAGGCGGTCAGCCATCCGCCGACTGAGGTCCTCGACACCCCGGACTCGCCGACCATTGAGACGCTCGTCGCGCTCCTTCGGGAACGCGGCTACCCCGTCGACGCCGCCGGCACGCTCAAGAACGTGGTGGTGACACTCCGGCACCCCGACGGCCGGACCGAGCCACTCGTCGTCGGGGTTCCTGGAGACCGTGAGGTCGACCTCAAGCGCCTCGAGGCCAACGTCGCTCCGGCCGAGGTCCGTCCGTTCGAGGCGGAGGACTTCGCCCGGCATCCAGAGCTGGTACGTGGCTACATCGGTCCCCAGACCCTTGCCGACCTCGGGATCCGCTACGTCGTGGATCCCCGGGTCGCTCCCGGGAGCTCCTGGGCGACAGGGGCCAACGCGACGGGTCGTCATGCCGTCAACGTCGTCATGGGCCGGGACTTCACGCCGGCGGCCGTCGTCCCTGCGGCCGAGGTCCGCGACGGCGACCCGTGCCCCCGGTGCGGGGCCGCCCTCACGATCGGCCGTGGCATCGAGATCGGCCACATCTTCCAGCTGGGCCGCAAGTACACGGACGCGTTCGCCCTCGATGTCCTGGGCCCGGACAGCCAGCCCATCCGGGTCACCATGGGCTCGTACGGCATCGGTGTGAGCCGGGCGGTGGCGGCAATCGCGGAGCAGTCGCACGACGACAAGGGACTTGTCTGGCCGCGCAACGTAGCCCCGGCGGACGTCCACATCGTGGCGGTCGGGAAGGGCGAGGAGCAGCGGACTGTCGCCGAGCGACTTGCTGGCGAGCTCGAGCTCGCCGGGGCACGGGTGCTGCTTGACGACCGCGGTACCTCGCCCGGGGTGGCCTTCAAAGATGCCGAGCTCCTGGGGATCCCTAGTGTGCTCGTCGTGGGCCGCGGCGTGGCCGAAGGCGTCGTCGAGCTGCGCGACCGGCGCTCCGGCGGTCAGCGCACGGTGCCCCTTGCCGAGGCAGTCCAGGCGACGCTGGCAGACATCCGGGCGTGACGGTGACCTCCGGACGGGCAACGGCAGGCGCGGAGCGTGAGCGCCTGGCCCGTAGCCGCGAGGGGAGTGAGCGTTGGAAGCACTGGGGCCCTTACCTGTCTCTGCGGCAGTGGGGGACCGTGCGCGAGGACTACAGCCCGGACGGGGATGCCTGGACGTACCTGCCCCACGACCACGCGCGGTCGCGCGCGTACAGGTGGGGCGAGGATGGGCTGGGCGGGATCAGTGACCGTTGGCAGCACCTGTGCTTCGCCGTCGCGCTGTGGAACGGCAAGGACCCGATCCTCAAGGAACGGCTCTTCGGGCTCACCAATAGCGAGGGAAACCACGGCGAGGACGTCAAGGAGCACTGGTGGCCCTTGGACTGCACTCCGACCCATTCGTGGATGCGCTGGCTCTACCGCTACCCGCAGGCCGCCTTTCCGTATGACGAGCTGCTGCAGGGCAATGCCCAGCGCGGGCGCGACGAGCCCGAGTTCGAGCTGGTCGACACCGGTGTTCTCGACGGAGGGCGCTATACCGACGTCGAGGTGACGTACGCGAAGGCGGCGCCCGACGACCTGTGCATCCAGATCCGCTGTACCAACCGCGGGCCGGACCCAGCCGTGCTTCACCTGCTGCCGACTGCGTGGTTCCGTAACACCTGGGCCTGGGGGCGGGATCGGCGCCACCCGCAGATGAGCGCGTTCGACGACCGCACGGTCCGTCTCGAGCACACGACGCTCGGGGAGAGGTGGCTGCGATGCAGTGACGAGCCCACCTTGCTGTTCACGGACAACGAGACCAATGCCGAACGACTCTTTGGCACGGCCAGCCGCACCGCGTACGTCAAGGACGGCATCGGCGACCATGTGGTGCGCGGCCTGGACACCGTCAACCCTGCGCGCACAGGCACGAAGGTCAGTCCGTGGTACCTGTTCACACTCGCCCCCGGTGAGACCCGGGAGGTGAGGCTGCGCCTGTCCGACGCCGAGCCGGCCCCGGATGCGTTGACGACGGACTTCGAGCGCGTGCTGGCCCAACGCTCGCGCGAGGCGGATGAGTTCTTCCAGGGCGCCGTTCCGGAGGAGCGGGGTGCTGAGGAGATCCGGGTGCACCGACTCGCCATTGCCGGCCTGCTGTGGACCAAGCAGTACTACGGGTTCCGGGTCGACCAATGGCAAGACGGTGACCCGGCGGGTCCGGCGCCGGCGCCCGGGCGGGTGCTCGTGCGCAACACCGACTGGCGACACCTCGCGAACTCGGACATCATCTCGATGCCGGACGGCTGGGAGTACCCGTGGTACGCCGCATGGGACCTGGCTTTCCACATGATCCCGATGGCTTCGGTCGATCCGGACTTCGCCAAGGATCAACTCGTCCTGCTCTGTCGTGAGTGGTACATGCATCCCAACGGGCAGCTGCCCGCCTATGAGTGGGCGTTCGACGACACGAATCCGCCCGTCCACGCCTGGGCCGCGTACCGGGTCTTCAAGATCGACGAGAAGCTCACGGGGGTGAAGGACTACGCCTTCCTCGAACGGATCTTCCACAAGCTCGTCATCAACTTCACCTGGTGGGTCAACAAGAAGGACATCGCCGGGCGCAACGTCTTCGCGGGTGGCTTCCTGGGACTGGACAACATCGGGCTGTTCGACCGGAGCAAGCCGTTGCCGGGGGGTGGTCAGCTCGAGCAGGCGGACGGCACCAGCTGGATGGCCATGTACGCCCTCAACATGCTGGCCATCGCCCTGGAGCTGGCGGCGCACGACGACGTGTACGAGGACGTGGCCACCAAGTTCTTCGAGCACTTCCTCGGGATCGCCCGGGCCCTCAACACCCTGGACCTGTGGGACGAGGAGGACGGCTTCTTCTACGACGTCCTGCGCACCGGAGGGTCGGGAACCCGGCTGAAGGTCAGATCCGCCGTCGGACTGATCCCGCTGTTCGCGGTCCAGTCGGTCCCAGCCACGCTCCTGGACCACCTTCCTGACTTCGCCGCGCGCGTGCAGTGGCTGCGCCGCCACCGTCCCGAGCTGTGCGAGAACCTGTTCACCACGGTCGACGAGGATGGCGAGGAACGGCACATGCTCGCCGTCATCGGTCCCGATCGCCTGGACCGCGTCCTGGCCTATCTCCTCGACGAGGTGGAGTTTCTGTCCCCGCACGGGATCCGGTCCCTGTCACGTCACCACCTGCAGCACCCCCTGGAGATCGAGCTTGCCGGAGAGATCCACCGCATCGACTATGAGCCGGCGGAGTCGAGGACGGCGTTG
>JALYIZ010000008.1 GCA_030775505.1 Actinomycetota bacterium
CTTCGACGACGCCAACCTGCGCCGATCCGCTCGGGCAGCCGTCGCCGCGGGGGCGCGCGTGGAGCGGGCTCTGGAGATCCTCGGGGAGGACGCGCCCGAGCACCTGCTGTCGGCTGGACGGCTGCGCCGCGAGCACGCCAACGCCTCGCTCGAGGAGCTGGGCGGGCTGGCCGACCCGCCGATGACCAAGGATGCCGTCGCCGGGCGGATCCGCCGCCTGCTCGCCATGGCGGACAAGCGGGCGCAGGACCTCGGCATCCCCGACACGGAGGCCAACGTCACCCCTGAGATGCTGGCTCCCTGACCGTCTGCCGCCCTCGCCGGGGGAGGTCGGCTAGGGTCCGGACCCGCAGCGACAGTGCCGTCGAAGGAGCGCCTAGGTGACCATCCGCGTTGGTATCAACGGGTTCGGCCGGATCGGTAGGAACTTCTTCCGGGCGGTGAACGCCTCCTCGCATTCCCTCGAGATCGTCGCGTTCAACGACCTCGGCGACGTCGCGACGATGGCGCACCTGCTGAAGTACGACAGCATCCTCGGGCGGTTCCCAGGCGAGGTCCACGTCGGTGGGGAAGGGATCATCGTCGACGGCCGGACAGTGAAGGCGCTGGCCGAGCGGGACCCGGGTGCCCTGCCCTGGGGCGACCTCGGGGTGGACGTCGTGATCGAGTCGACCGGCTTCTTCACCAAGGCCGCTGACGCCCGCAAGCACGTCGACCAGGGCGGGGCCAAGAAGGTCATCATCTCGGCCCCGGCCACGGGTGAGGACCTCACGGTCGTGATGGGCGTCAACGACGACCGCTACGACGGCAGTCAGGTCGTGCTGTCGAACGCCAGCTGCACCACGAACTGCGTGGCGCCCATGGCCAAGGTCCTGCTCGACAGCTTCGGCATCGAGCGGGGGCTGATGACGACGATCCACGCGTACACGGCCGACCAGCAGCTGCAAGACATGCCGCACAAGGACCTCCGGCGGGCCCGGGCCGCGGCGCTGAACATCATCCCGACCAGTACGGGGGCGGCGAAGGCCACCAGCCTGGTGATCCCGGAGCTCGCCGGCAAACTGGACGGAATCGCGATGCGCGTCCCGGTCCCCACCGGATCGGTGACCGACCTGGTGGTCACGCTCGGTCGCCCCGCCAGCCGCGACGAGGTCAACGCGGCGTTCCAGGCTGCAGCGGAGTCCACCCTGAAGGGGTACCTCGTGTACACCGAGGACCCGATCGTCAGCTCGGACATCGTCACGAGCCCGGCCAGCTGCACGTTTGACTCACTGCTCACGATGGCCCAGGCGGACCAGGTCAAGGTCGTCGGCTGGTACGACAACGAGTGGGGCTACTCCAACCGCCTTGCAGACCTGACCGCGCTCGTCGGCGCCCGGCTGGGCTGACGGGTTGCTCGCATACGACGACCTCGAGGTCAGCGGCAAGCGCGTCCTCGTCCGCTGTGACCTCAACGTCCCCCTTGACGAGGGGACCGTCGGGGACGACGGGCGGATCCGCGCCTCCGTCCCCCTGTTGAGGGAGCTCGCCGAGCGTGGCGGGCGTGTCGTCGTGGCGGCCCACCTGGGCCGGCCGCGGGGCGCCGTTGACCCCTCGCTGAGCCTGCGGCCGGTGGCCGAGCGCCTCAGTGAGCTCCTGGGCCGGACCGTGCGACTCGCCGATGACGTGGCGGGTCCCGCTGCGCGGCGCGCGGTGGACGAGCTCGCCCGCGGGCAGGTCCTGCTCCTGGAGAACGTCCGCTTCGAAGCGGCGGAGACCAGCAAGGTGGACGGCGAAAGGGCCGAGCTCGCGGGCCGGCTGGCTGCCCTGGCCGACGTCTACATCGACGACGCCTTCGGAGCTGTCCACCGAAAGCACGCCAGTGTGTACGACGTGGCCCTGCGCCTGCCGCACGCGGCGGGCCCGCTCGTGCTCGCGGAGGTGGAGGTTCTGCGGCGGCTCAGTGAGGATCCCGCGCGCCCGTACGCCGTGGTCCTGGGTGGCTCGAAGGTCTCGGACAAGCTCGCCGTCATCCGGGCCCTGTTGCCAAAGGTGGACAGGCTGCTGGTGGGCGGTGGGATGTGCTTCACCTTCCTCAAGGCCCAGGGAGACGAGGTGGGTGCCTCCCTCCTCGAAGCAGACCACCTCGACGTCTGCCGTGACTTCCTCGCGACAGGGAAGGTCGTCCTTCCGGTGGACGTGGTTGTCGCGGACCGCTTCGCCGCGGACGCCGCGCACGAGGTGGTGGCTGCACAGTCGATCCCCCCGGCCTGGATGGGTCTCGACATCGGTCCCCGCAGCGTCGAGGTGTTCCGGGAGGCCCTCGTGGGCTGCCGGACAGTCTTCTGGAACGGCCCGATGGGGGTCTTCGAGATGCCGGCCTTCGCCGCGGGAACCCTCGGAGTCGCGGAGGCGGTTGCGGCCCTGTCCGGGGCTCTGACCGTGGTGGGCGGAGGCGACAGTGCTGCCGCGGTGCGGACGCTCGGTGTCGACGAGTCACGCTTCAGCCACATCTCCACGGGGGGCGGCGCCAGCCTGGAGTACCTGGAGGGCAAACAGCTCCCCGGACTGACCGTCCTCGAGTCGTGATGGCCCGCCAACCGCTCGTCGCCGGCAACTGGAAGATGAACCTCCACCACCTCGAGGCCATCGCCCTGGTCCAGAAGCTCTCCTTCTCCCTTGCTGAGGCAGACCACGCCCGCGCCGAGGTGGCTGTGCTGCCCCCCTTCGTCGACCTGCGCAGCGTCCAGACGCTCGTCGACGGCGACAAGCTGCCCATCCGGTACGGGGCCCAGGACCTCTCGCCCCACGACAAGGGTGCCTACACCGGGGACGTCTCGGGACTGATGCTGGCGAAGCTCGGCTGCACCTACGTCCTGGTCGGGCACAGCGAACGGCGCCAGTACCACCACGAGGACGACGCGCTGGTGAACGCAAAGCTGGCCGCGGCGGCGCGCCACGGGATCCTTCCCATTCTCTGCCTGGGGGAGGGGCTGGACGTCCGTCGCGACGGCGGGCAGGTGCCGCACTGCACGGCTCAGCTCTCGGCGGCGCTCGTGGGAGTCCCCGCCGCCGTTGCCCGCACGCTCGTCCTCGCGTACGAGCCCATCTGGGCCATCGGCACCGGCGAGGTGGCCACCCCGGAGGACGCGCAGGAGGTGTGCGCCGGGCTGCGTGCCCGGCTGGCTGAGCTCTACCCGGGCGACCTGGCCGACGGGGTCCGCATCCTGTACGGCGGCTCGGTCAAAGCGGACAACGTCGGTGCGCTGATGGCGCAGCCCGACGTGGATGGCGCCCTCGTCGGGGGAGCGAGCCTGGACGCCACCGGGTTCGCCGCGATCTGCCGCCTCGGACAGGGATAACTGTTCCGTCACGATCGGCCCGGATGGGCCGCGCGCCCTTCCGTGGCGTGTGTCACATGGCTACTGTCCCGCTTCGGTGGCGTCACATGACGCCGCGACCCGGGCGACCGGGGTGCGACTCGATCCTTGGGCGGCCGGACAGGCGGCCCAGGAGAGGTGGACAATGCTCGAGAAGCGCAGAGGGCTGACGACTGTCGCCCTGGTGGCCGGTATGGCCCTGACTGCCGCCGCTTGTGGTGGCAGCAGCTCGCCCGGCGGTACGACCGGTGGCGGGACGACGGCCATCAAGGAGGGCGGAACGCTGCACCTGCTGGGTGCGGGCGACATCGACCACATGGACCCGGCGAGTGCCTACTACACGGTGAGCTACACGCTGCTCCGCGCGATCACGCGCCAGCTCGTCAGCTACCCGAACGACAAGGACGCCACGAAGGCCAACACGCCCGTCGCGGACATGGTGACGGCGATCCCCACCCCGACCGACGGTGGCAAGACGTACGCCTTCACGATCAAGGACGGCGTGGCCTGGAACATCAAGGGCACCCCCCGTCAGGTCACCGGTGCGGACGCGGTCCGCGGCTTCAAGCGCCTGTGCAACCCGGTCCAGCCGACCGGCGCCCAGGGCTACTTCGCCGGCGTGATCGTCGGCATGAAGGAGTACTGCGCGGCCGAGGGCAAGATCGCCAGCACCATCCCGGCGATCAAGGACTTCATCAACAAGCACGAGATCAGCGGCGTCAGCGCGACGGGCAACACCGTCACGATCAAGCTGGTCCAGCCTGCGGGTGACTTCCTGAACATCCTCGCCCTGCCGTTCTCCTCGCCGATGCCGGTCGAGTCCCTCGACTACCTGCCGGACTCCCCGCAGTTCCGTCAGAACTTCATCAGCGACGGCCCGTACATCATCACCAAGTACACGGCCGACCATGGCATCGAGCTCGCGCGCAACCCAGCCTGGAAGAAGGCGACCGACTCCCTGCGGGCCGCGCACGTCAACAACATCTCCATCGTTCAGGGCACGGATGAGGTCCCGGTCCAGCAGCAGCTGGTCGCCGGCACCGCCGACCTTGAGTGGGACACCACCGTGCCCACCGCCAGCGTTCCGGGCCTGCGCAGCTCTAACGACCCGAACCTGTTCCTCGAGGACAACGGCAGCACCAACCCGTATCTGGTCATCAACACCCAGAGCCCGAACGCGGGTGGCGCGCTCAAGAACCTCAAGGTCCGTCAGGCCCTGAACTACGCGGTGAACAAGCAGAACATCATCCAGGTCCTGGGTGGTCCGACGCTGTTCAAGCCGCTGGGCCAGATCCTGACCCCGCCGATCCTGGGCTACCAGCAGTTCGACCCGTACGCCACGCCCAACAGCGCGGGTGACCCGGCCAAGGCGAAGGCGCTCCTCAAGGACGCCGGCTTCCCGACCCTGACCCTCACCTACCTGTACCGCAACAAGGGCAAGGCGCCGCTCATCGCCCAGACGCTTCAGGCTGACCTGGCGAAGTCCGGCATCACGCTGAAGCTCAAGCAGGTTCCGCCGGCCGACTTCTACACCAAGCACCTGTCGAAGCCGTCCGCGACCAAGGCCGGAGACTGGGACCTCGCTGGTCCCGGCTGGAACCCGGACTGGGCCGGAAATGCGGCTCGTTCGTTCTTCGTGCCCCTGCTCGACGGCCGCGGCTGTGGTGAGGGTTCGACGAACTACAACTGCTACAACAACCCGGCGGTCAACGCGCTGATCGACAAGGCGCTGGCCGAGAGCGACCAGAAGAAGGCTGGTGACTTCTGGCACCAGGCCGACGTCCTCACGATGGCCGACGCACCGTGGGTCCCGATCACGACCGGCAAGACGCCGTACTACCACGGCAGCCGTGTCATGAACTGGGTGTACTTCCCGTTCGCGAACAACGCCGACATCACCAACGTCTGGCTCAAGGACGGCAAGTAGGTCGGTGCTGTGACCGGCGCCTTCCGCGCCGGCCCACGCTGAACGACGAGGCCCGTCCCCTGCTGGGGGCGGGCCTCGTCGCCGCAGTACACAGCGCCGCTGTGTGCCAGACTCGCCCCATCCGCCGATCTGTCTTCTCAGAGGTGACATGAGCCTGCTCGAAGTCACGGACCTCAAGGTCTCCTTCCCCACCGAGGACGGCCTGGTCAAGGCAGTCCAGGGCATCTCGTTCGCCATCGACGCCGGCCAGACGCTGGGCATCGTGGGGGAGTCCGGGTCGGGAAAGAGCGTCAGCACGCAGACGATCATGGGTCTGACGCGGGGAGCGCAGATCACGGGTCAGGCCCTGTTCGAGGGCCGTGACCTGCTGACCATGGACGAGTCGAGCCTGCGCGAGATCCGCGGAGCGCAGATCGGGATGATCTTCCAGGACCCGTTGTCGAGCTTGCACCCGCAATACCGGGTCGGCTGGCAGATCGTCGAGATGATCCAGGCCCACGAGGACGTCTCGACCAAGGAGGCGGCCAAGCGGGCGGTCGACCTGCTCGGGCTCGTCGGGATCCCTCAGCCCGAGCGCCGGGTCGACGACTATCCGCACCAGTTCTCGGGAGGCATGCGCCAGCGCGCGATGATCGCCATGGCGCTAGCCCTCAACCCCCGTCTGCTCATTGCCGACGAGCCGACGACCGCGCTCGACGTGACTGTCCAGGCGCAGATCATCGACCTGATCGAGCGACTGCAGTCCGAGTTCAACACGGCCGTCATCATGATCACCCACGACCTGGGAGTCGTTGCCGACATCGCGGACCAGGTCATGGTCATGTACGCCGGGAAGCCGGTGGAGTTCGCAGACCGACGCACCCTGTACTACCGGCCGCACCACCCGTACACCAAGGGCCTGATTGAGTCGATCCCGAGCGCTGAAGGCGAACGCGGTCGTCTCACCCCTATCCAGGGGCAGCCACCCTCCCTGATCAACCTGCCCTCGGGCTGCTCGTTCCACCCCCGCTGCCCGTTCGTGATGGACCAGTGCATCACCGAGGTGCCGCCGCTCCGCGATGTCGTCGGGGCGGATCACAGCTCGGCCTGCTGGCTGCCGGCCGACGAGGTCGGCCTGGGCGCGGACATCGACGCACTGCGCTCGGAGGTCGCCAAGGCGCGACGCACGGCCCTTGCGGCGAAGCGTTCGGCGGGGGTGGCGGACGACGATGTCGACGGGCGTGCTGCTGACGTCGCAGCCGAGGCGGTAGCGGTGCCTCGCGCCGGCGGGACGCGAGCGGCTTCCGGAGGCAAGAGCGCGCACGTGCTGAGCGCACCGGCGCGCAAGAGCGCCCCCCGCAAGGCGGCGAAGAAGGCGGCCACGGTGAAGAAGGCGGCCCCGGTGAAGAAGGCCGCGCCGGTGAAGAAGGCCGCCCCGGTGAAGAAGGCCGCGCCGGTGAAGAAGGCCGCGCCGGTGAAGAAGGCCGCGCCGGTGAAGAAGGCCGCGCCGGTGAAGAAGGCGGCCCCGGTGCAGAAGGCGACCCCGGCGGCCAGGAAGGCATCGTCATGACCAGCGTCGACCATGCGAACCGCCCGGTGAACACCAGGGCCGGCGACGTGCTGCTCAGCGTCGACCGGGCCGTGAAGTACTTCCCCATCCGCCAGGGAATCGTCTTCCAACGGGAGGTCGCCCGCGTCCACGCCGTGGACGGGGTGGACCTCGAGGTGCGGTCCGGAGAGACGCTGGGTCTCGTGGGGGAGACCGGGTGCGGAAAGTCCACCCTCGCGCGTGTGATCGCGGGTCTCTACCCGCTGACGTCCGGGAGGATCAGCTTCGACGGCTCGGACATCACCAACCTGTCCCGCAAGGCCATGCGGCCGTTCCGCCGCGACATCCAGATGATCTTCCAGGATCCGTACGGTTCGCTGAACCCGCGCCGCCGCGTGGGTTCCATCATCGGTGACCCGTTCGACATCCACGGGATCGCTGATGGAGCAGAGCGCAAGAAGCGGGTCCAGGAGCTGATGGAGGTCGTGGGGCTCAACCCGGAGCACTTCAACAGGTTCCCGGCCGAGTTCTCCGGCGGTCAGCGTCAACGCATCGGGGTCGCCCGCGCCCTCGCGCTCAAGCCCAAGCTGATCATCTGCGACGAGCCGGTGTCGGCTCTCGACGTCTCGATCCAGGCCCAGGTCATCAACCTGCTCGACGACCTGCAGCGCGACTTCGGCCTGACCTACATCTTCATCGCGCACGACCTGTCCGTCGTGCGGCATGTCAGCGACCGCGTCGCGGTGATGTACCTCGGCAAGATCGTCGAGATCGCGGATGTGGACGAGCTCTACAGCACGCCACGGCACCCCTACACCAAGGCACTGCTGTCGGCTGTCCCCGTGCCGGATCCTGACCGCTCGGACGAGCGCGAGCGGATCATCCTGCGAGGAGATGTGCCCTCGCCGGTGAACCCCCCGGCCGGCTGCCGGTTCCACCCCCGGTGTCCCAAGGCGCAGCAGATCTGCACCGAGCAGGACCCCGCCCTGCTGCCGGCATTCGCTGACGCAGCCGACCACCTCAAGGCCTGCCACTTCCCGGTCGCGGAAGGGGAGGACCTTTCGTCGATGGTTCCGGGCATCGCCCAGCCCACGACCGAACCGCACGTCGGCTCCGGCTCGGAGAGGAAGGCACCATGACACTCATCGCCGCAGATGAGATCGCCCACCGGGGCGACCCTCAAGGCCATGAGCCCTCCCCGGAGGTGGCCCGCAAGATCGAGGGCCGCACGCCGCTGCAGCTGGCCTGGGCCCGGCTGAAGAAGGACAAGGTCTCGATGACCTGTCTGGTCGCGATCTTCCTGTTCGTGCTGATGGCGATCTTCGCCAACCAGCTCACCGACCTGATCGGGCATCCGCCCAACATCCAGTACCGGCAGACCGGCCTCACCCCGGATGGGTTGCCAGTCTGGCCTGACGGGACGTTCTGGTTCGGCACGGACGGCCTCGGGCGTGACGTCCTGTCTCGGGTCATCCACGGGACCCGCGTGTCCTTGCTCGTCGGAGTAGTGGCCACCGCGCTCGCCGTCATCATCGGCGTTGTGGTGGGCACGACAGCCGGCTACTTCGGCGGGAAGATCGACACGCTGCTGTCCCGCACCATGGACGTCTTCCTGTCCTTCCCCTTCCTGTTGTTCGCCATCTCACTGGTGTCGGTCTTCCAGCCGTCACTGAAGATCAGCATCTTCGTCATCGCCTTCTTCACCTGGGCGAATGTCGGCCGCATCGTGCGCGGCCAGGTGCTCTCGATCCGCGAGAAGGAGTACATCGAGGCGGCCCGCTCGCTGGGTGCCGGTGACATCAGGATCATGGCGGTCGATGTGATCCCCAACCTGGTCGCGCCGATCATCGTGTACTCGACGCTGCTGGTCCCCACCGCCATCGTCTTCGAGGCCACCCTGTCGTTCCTGGGGCTCGGGGTCATCCCGCCCACCCCGACCTGGGGAAACATGATCAACGACTCGGTGACGTACTACCAGCAGCGCCCGTTCTTCCTGCTCTTCCCGTCCTTGGCGCTGTTTGCCATCACCCTCGCCTTCAACCTGCTCGGCGACGGGCTCCGGGATGCGCTGGACCCCCGCGCTGCCCGCGTCCTGGCCCGCAAGTAACCGAAAGAGGTCGCCGCCATGGGTCGTTTCATCCTCCGCCGGGCGCTGTTCGGGCTCGTCGTGCTGTTCGTCATCAGCGTCGCCGTCTTCGTGCTGTTCTTCGTGGTGGCCCCGGGTGACCCGGCGGCGAACTTCGTCGGCAAGAACCCCACGGTGGAGCAGATCCAGCAGGCCAGGGTGCGCTACGGCTTGGACAAGCCGATCTATGTGCAGTACGGCAAGTACGTCTCAGGCTTGGTCCAGGGCAACCTGGGCTACTCGTTCCGCAACGAGGAGCCCGTGACGAAGACCCTCCTGGCCAGGCTGCCGATCACGGCGTCGCTGGCGCTCGGGGCCGCGGTGGTCTGGCTGTTGATCGGCATCCCCATCGGGATCCTCGCGGCCACCAAACCGCGAAGCATTCGAGATCGCGCGGCCACCGTGTTCGCGCTCGGCGGCCTGTCGATCCCGACCTTCGTGATCGGTCTGCTCTTCCTGTACCTGTTCTTCTACATCTTCCGGGTCAACCTGCATCTGAACTGGTTCCCCGGGAACGGCTACGTGCCCTTCACCGACAGTCCCCGGGGCTGGATCGACCACTTGATCCTCCCGTGGTTCGCGCTGGCGCTCGTCAGCGCAGCCTCCTACTCGCGCATCACGCGCGGCTCGCTGCTCGAAGTGCTCGGGGAGGACTACATCCGCACCGCGCGCGCGAAGGGGCTCTCCGAGCGGCGGGTGATCTTCCGGCACGGATTGCGCAGCGCGCTGACGCCGGTCGTGACCCTGCTCGGTATCGACGTGGGCACGCTGCTGGGTGGGGCGATCGTGACGGAGCAGGTGTTCGGGCTCGGCGGGGTCGGGCAGCTGGCCGTCCAGTCCGTGGTCATCGGCGACCTGCCGGTGATCTTCGGGACGGTCCTGTTGGCCGCCTTCTTCATCGTCATCTCCAGTATCCTGGTGGACATCACGTACGCCCTCCTGGACTCGCGCGTACGGCTCGCCTGAGAAGTCGGAGACTCCGTGGTCACATTCCTGTCCGTCCTGCTCAGCATCGCGAGCCTGGTACTGATCCTGCTCGTCCTCTTGCACCGCGGGAAGGGCGGCGGTCTGTCCAACCTGTTCGGCGGCGGCGTGTCGTCCTCGCTGGGTGGCAGCGCGGTCGTGGAGAAAAACCTGGACCGGCTGACCATCATCTGCGGAGCCGTCTGGGCTGTCTGCATCCTGGCGCTGGGGTTGCTGCTCAAGCAGACCGGCTGAGCGGCGACTTACACTTCGGACTCGTTCGCGAACACGACAGCTGAGGAGCATCACCAGTGGCAGGCGGTAACGCGATCCGGGGGAGCCGGGTAGGTGCCGGGCCCATGGGTGAGGCCGAGCGTGGCGAGGCAGCCCCCCGGCGGCGCATCGCGTTCTGGTGTGCCAACCGACACGAGACCCGGCCGTCATTCTCCGAAGAGGCGGCCATCCCCGAGACCTGGGACTGCCCGCGTTGCGGCTTCCCGGCCGGGCGCGACAAGGACCATCCGCCGGCACCGCCGAAGACCGAGCCCTACAAGACCCACCTGGCCTACGTGCGCGAGCGGCGCAATCAGGAGGACGGCGAGGCGATCCTCGCTGAGGCGCTGGCGAAGCTACGGGGCAAGTAGCCGGCTAGCGCCGTCGCAGGTCGCGCGGCAAGTGCGAGGCGGCCGCCTCGTCCAGTAGCCACAGGGTCTGCCGCCGGGCAGCAACGCCGGCCGCCGGAACCTGGACCCGGCCCGGCCCGCTGAGCGCCATGGCCACTGCTGTCGCCTTCTCAGGTCCTGCAGCCAGCAGCCAGGCTTCGTGCGCGCTGTTGATTGCCGCGAAGCCCAGCGAGAGGCGGGTGGGTGGCGGCTTCGGGCAACCGTGCACGGCGAACGCGGTCCGCTCGTCGTGGGCGGCCGGCGACTCGGGGAAGATCGACGCCGTATGACCCTCCTCGCCGACCCCGAGCAGGACGACGTCGAACGTGGGCGCGTCGTGGTCAGGGGGAGCCGCCTGGGCCAGTTCAGCGGCGTACCGCGCCCCGGCTGCGTCCGCGTCCTCGCCGTCCGGTCCCCCGAGGCACCCCATGGGGTGCACCCGTTCGGGGTCGAGGTCGAGCCGGTCGAGCAGTGCCCCGCGCGCCTGGACGTCGTTGCGCTGCGGATCCCCAGCCGCCAGAAACCGCTCGTCGCCCCACCAGAGGTCGACGTGCCGCCAGTCGACCGCGGCGCGAGCCGGCGACGCCGCCAGGGCACGCAGCGTCCCGATACCCACCCCGCCACCCGAGAGCACCAGGCTGGCTGTTCCCCGCGCCGTCTGGGCGTCGATCAGGCGCGTCACCAGGCGGGCCGCGACCGCGGCCACCAGCACGTCGGCGTCGGCGGCGACGACCACGACGCGGTTGTTCACTGCGTCGGGTCCTGCCAGATGTGCGACCGCACCACGGGGTCAGTGGGTAACGGCGGCCTGCCGGTCGAAGAGGCAAGCGCGGCGGCGTAGGTCTCGTCCGCGTCCAGGCGGCGCAGCTCCTCGGCCATGAGGTCGCCAAGCTCCCGGCGCGGCAGCGGCATCACCCGGTCCGGCTGGCCGGTGCGGAACAGGGTCGCCATCCGGCCGTCCTGGCGGCTCAACCGCAGGCGTCCGTCCGCAAGCTCGAAGGCAACCTCGGTCACCCCGGGACCGGCCGAGTCGACCTGGTCGACCGGCAGGTTGAGGCGCCCGGCAAGCCAGCCGGAGAGCAGCGCCCTGCTGGGATTGCCGGGCTCGCCGGAAACGCTGACTGCCTGGGGAGCCTCCTCGACCGAGTCGAAGGCCGCGGCGCACAGGCCCCGCCACAGCGTGGTCCTGGCCCAGGACAGATCCGTGTCGCCGGGTGCGTAGTCCGCGGCCCGCTGGGCCAAGGCCGCTGCAGGGTCCCCTGCCGCCTGGCAGTCCGTGACACGACGATGAGCGAAGACCCCGAGGGGATCGTGGGCGATGAGCTCGGGAGGCGGCCCGCACCACCAGGTCACGATCGGCGCGTCGGGGGCGAGCAGGGGCAGGACCACTGACTCGGCATGAAGCGACAGCCGTCCATACATGCGCATGACGACTGACTCGCCCGGGCCGAGGCGACCGCCGATCAGGACCTCGGCGTCCAGCCGTGGCTCAGGCGCGTCAGGGCGGCGACGCACGACGAGCAGGAGCCGGCAGGGGTGCTGGGCGGCCGCCCGCGTCGCGGCCTGCTCGGCCGCTTCGACCTGCTTCTCGTCGGCGACGACGACGAGGGTGAGAGCCAGTCCGCTGGAGACGGCGCCCCCTCGCTGTCGCTCCGCGGCGAGCGCCTTGACCACGGCCGTCCCGGTGGTGTCCCACAGGGTCGTCATGGTCGCCGCCAGACGCGGCCATCCCGGGCGAGCATGTCGTCGGCCGCCTTCGGCCCCCACTCGCCGGCCCGATACTTCTCGGGCGCGCCGCCGGCGCGCCAGTGCTCCTCAAGCGGATCGACTACCCGCCAGGACTCCTCGACCTCGGCGTTGTAGGGGAAGAGGGAGGCGTCGCCGAGAAGCACGTCGAGCAGCAGGCGCTCGTAGGCTTCCGGCGAGGACTCCGTGAAGGCCTCGCCGTAGAGGAAGTCCATCGCCACGTCGCGCACCTCCATCGCCGTGCCAGGGACCTTCGACCCGAAGCGCAGCGTCACGCCCTCGTCGGGCTGCACGCGCACCACCAGCTGGTTGGCGCCCAACTCGGCGGTGTCGTTCTTGGCGAACGGCAGGTGCGGCGCCTTGCGGAACACCAGCGCGATCTCGGTGACCCGGCGGGGCAGGCGCTTTCCCGTCCGGAGGTAGAAGGGGACCCCTGCCCAGCGTCGGGTGTCCACGTCGAGGCGGACCGCGGCGAAGGTCTCCGTCGTCGAACCCGGGCCGACCCCGTCCTCGTCGAGGTAGCCGTGGACGCGTTCGCCAGCCAGCCACCCCTGTTCGTACTGTCCGCGGACGGCGTAGCGGCTCAGGTCGGGCGGCAGTCGCGTCGCACCCAAGACCTTGCGCTTCTCCGTCCTCAGCGACTCGGCGTCGAAGCGCACCGGCTCGTCCATGGCAGTCAGGGCGAGCAGCTGCAGGAGGTGGTTCTGCATCACGTCGCGGGCTGCGCCAGTCTCCTCGTAAAAATTGGCGCGTGTCCCGATGCCGACGTCCTCGGCCATGGTGATCTGCACGGAGTCCACGTAGTGGGCGTTCCAGATCGGCTCGAAGAGCGTGTTGGCGAAACGCAGGGCCAGCAGGTTCTGCACTGTCTCCTTGCCCAGGTAGTGGTCGATGCGGAAGACGTCGCGCGCGGTGAACACCTCGTCGACCAGGGCATTGAGCTCGATCGACGACGGCAGGTCGTGCCCGAACGGCTTCTCGACGACAACCCGCCGCCAGGCGCGGGAGGACTCGTTGTTCGCCATGCCGGTGCGGTGCATCTGCTTGAGGACCGTAGGGAAGGCCGCGGGTGGGATCGACAGGTAGAAGGCGGCATTGCCCCCTGTCCCATGCGAGGAGTCGAGGTCCTTCAAGGCCTGCGCGAGCTTGTCGAAGGCCTCGTCGTCGTCGAAGGAGCCGGGGAGGAAGCGGATCGAGTCAGCGAGCCGCATCCAGACCTCCTCCCGGAAGCCGGTCCGGGCGCCCTTCTCGGCGGCCTCGCGGGCCAGCTGCTCGAAGTCGCCGTGGTCCCAGTCGCGCCGGGCGAATCCGAGAAGCACGAAGCCGGGGGGCAGCAGCCCCCGGTTGGCCAGGTCGTAGACGGCCGGGATGAGCTTGTGCCGGGCGAGGTCGCCCGTGACACCGAACACGACGAGCGCGCAGGGGTCCGGGATCCTTGGCAGCCGGCGGTCGCGCGGATCGCGCAACGGGTTGGTGCCTTGGCTCATGCGTTCGCCGCTTCGAGAAGCGCATGCAGGCCGGTGGCGCGCTCGGTGAGGTGCAGGCGGATCACTGGACGAGCACGTTGCTGGAGCGCCCGGAGGTCACCCAGCGCCTGAGCCGCCTGCAGCTGCCCGAAGGTGAACGAGCGTCCGGGCACAGCCAGGTCCTCCCCGACGGCTCCGGTGATCTGCAGGAAGGTCCCCACCGGGGGGCCGCCTTTGTGGTACTGGCCTGTCGAGTGCAGGAACCGGGGCGCCCAGCCGAACGTGACCGGGTGCCTGGTGCGGGCCGCGAGGCGAGCCCGTAGCTCGTGGGCCTGGCCCTGCGCCTGTCGGTCCAGGTAGGCCATCACAGCCAGGTAGCCGCGGTCGGGGACCGCCGCCAGCAGGGCTGCCAGTGCGTCGCGCAGCGAGTCGGCGCCGGCAAGCAGTTCGAGCTCGCCGTAGACCTCGACCGAGCCGTCGGTCAGCACCGGCACCGCCGCTGGTGGAGGGGAGCCGTCGAGGATGGCCTTGGTGTTGTCCTTCGACTCCTGAACGTTGGGTTGGTCGAAGGGGTTGATTCCCAGCACCCGCCCGGCGACAGCAGTGGCGTACTCCCAGACCAGGAACTGGCCGCCAAGAGGTCCGTCCACGGCTGTTCCCTCGGGCCGCGCCGGTGCAGGACCCAGGAGCACGAGGTGGGTGTCCGGCTCCGGTGCGGTTCCAGGAGCCCCGGGTGCTTCGACCACGACGGGGAGCAGGCCGGTTCCCTGCTTTCCGGTGGACTCTGCGATGAGCTGCTCCGCCCAGTCCCCGAAACCGCTGATGCCCGACCCGGTGTCGGCCAGCACGACCTTGTCCTGTCCGGCCCGGCCGGCCCCGCCGAGCGCTGCACCGAGAAGGAGCCCCGCGTTGTTGGTCAGGGAGCCCAGCCCGGGTTCGACCGCCGCCGCCGCGTCCAGCAGACCCTCGAGATCAACCCCGGCCAGGCCTGCCGGCACCAGTCCGAACGCGGTGAGCGCCGAATAGCGCCCGCCGACGTTGGGGTCGGCCAGGAACACGGCGCGGCAGCCCTCGCTACGGGCGGTGTCCTCCAGTGGGGAGCTCGGGTCGGTGACAACGACGACTCGTCGCGCTGGGTCGATCCCGGCAGCCTCGAAGGCCGCGCGCGCGGCACGACGATGGCTGTCGGTCTCCACCGTTCCGCCGGACTTGGAACTGCATACCACCACGGTGCGGTCCAGTGCCGTCAACGCGGCGCGCACCTGCCCGGGGTCGGTCGTGTCGAGCACAACGAGCGACGCGCCGGCTGTTGCGCAGATGACCTCGGGTGCGAGAGACGAGCCGCCCATCCCCGCGAGGACGATGCGATCGATCCCCTCGGCGGCAAGCTCGGCCCGCAGGGCGGTGATGCTCGGGACCAGCCCGCGCCCCACGCGGACAGCGTCGAGCCAGCCGAGCCGGACCTGGGCTTCGGCCTCAGCCACCTTGCCCCACAGGGTGGCGTCCTTGGCGACGAGGGAGGAGGGCAGACCGTCGGCTACGGCCTCGTCGAGCACGAGGTCTGCCTGGCTGGTCGCGCGGGCGCCGGTGACGGCGACAGAGACGCCCCCGGTGGAGGCCGTCAGCTCCCTCACGGTGACGGCGCGGGCGAGGCCGCGGCAGGTCCACCGTGGGCCGGGCCGGCCGATCCGGTCGCGGAAACGGCAGCACCGGCCTTGCGCAGCTGTTCGCCGACGGACTCGATCAGGCCGTTCCAGGCGTCCTCGAACTTCTGGACGCCCTCCTCCTCGAGCTGGCGCTCGACATCGGACAGGTTGATACCGGCTGCGGCGATCTCGTCGAGTGCTCTGCGGGCTTCGCCGTACGACGAGCTGACCGTGTCCCCACGGATCTCCCCGTGGTCGGCGACGGCGTCCAGGGTCGGCTCGGGCATGGTGTTGACCGTCCCGGGCGCGACGAGCTCCACGACGTATTGCGTGTCGTTGTACCGGGGGTCCTTGACCCCGGTGGAAGCCCACAGCGGCCGTTGGGGCCGCGCCCCAGCCTCGGCGAGTGCGCGCCACCGGTCCGAGGCGAAGGCCTGCTCGTAATGCTGGTAGGCCAGTCGTGCGTTGGCGATGGCCGCCTTGCCGGACAACCCCTGCACGCCGGCCTTCTCCAGGCGCTTGTCCACCTCGGTGTCCACGCGCGAGACGAAGAACGAGGCAACGGACGCGATTCCCGCGAGATCATGTCCGTGTGACTGTGCGGCCTCGAGCCCGGCGAAGAACGCCTCGACCACGGCGGCGTAGCGCTCCAAGGAGAAGATCAACGTGACGTTCACGCTGATCCCCTCCCCGAGTGCCTTGGTGATGGCGGGCAGGCTCCCGGTGGTCGCCGGGATCTTGATGTAGAGGTTGGGCCGGTCGACCAGCCACCACAGCGCCCGGGCTTCGGCAAGGGTTCGGTCGGCGTCGGCACTGATACGGGGATCGACCTCGATCGAGACCCGGCCGTCGAGGGTCTTCGTCTGCTCGTAGACGGGCCGGAGGACGTCACACCCCCATCGGACGTCGAAGGTCGTGAGGGCACGCACGGCTTCCCCGACGTCGGTCCCGCGCAGGGCCAGATCGCGCAGCTGCGGATCGTAGGCATCGCCCTCGGCCAGCGCCTTCTGGAAAATGCTCGGGTTGGTGGTGACGCCGACCACGTGCTTGTCGCGAGCCAGGGCCGCGAGGCTCCCGGACGCCAGGCGGCTGCGCGAGAGGTCATCGAGCCAGACCGCCACCCCGGCAGCGGACAACTCGGCCAACGGGTCGCGGGAGGTGCTCATACCTGCTCCTAGTTGCCGGTGGTCGATCCGGACGTGAGGCCGAGCCTGGACAGAGAGGCGCGAGCAGCTGCCACGACCCGCTCGGCGGTGAAGCCGAACTGCTCGTACAGCACCGGGTAGGGGGCGCTCGCACCGAAGTGCTCCAGGGAGACGCATTCCCCGTAGCCGCCGACCCACTCGTGCCAGCCCTGCGAGACGGCGGCCTCGACCGACACGCGGGCTGCCACATCGGAGGGGAGCACCGTGTTGCGGTAAGCCGCGTCCTGTTCGCGGAACCACTCCACACAGGGCATGGAGACCACGCGTGTGCCGATGCCGTCGGCCTCCAGCAGGTCTCGGGCAGCGAGCGCGATCTGTACCTCCGAGCCGGTTCCCATGAGGATGACCTGAGGAAGGCCGTGCCCGGACTCGGCGAGCACGTACCCCCCGCGCTCGGTGCCCTCTGCTGCGCCGAGGACGGTGCGGTCCAGGACTGGCACGTTCTGCCGCGTCAGGCACAGCCCGGTCGGGCCCTCGGGCCGCTCCAGGATGCGGCGCCAGGCCATGGCCGTCTCGGCGGCGTCGGCCGGCCGGACAACAGCGAGGCCAGGGATGGCTCGCAGCGCGGCAAGATGCTCCACGGGCTGATGTGTCGGGCCGTCCTCGCCCAGCCCGATCGAGT
This sequence comes from Actinomycetota bacterium, assembly GCA_030775505.1. The sequence continues at coordinate 17,250 of JALYIZ010000008.1, forward strand.
CATGCGTCCAGACGTAGGTGACGGGCAGTTTCATCAGGGCAGCCAGTCGCACCGCTCCGCGCATGTAGTCGCTGAACACCAGGAAGGTCCCGCCGTAGACCCGTGTCCCACCGTGCAGCGCGATGCCGTTCATCACCGCGCCCATGGCGTGCTCGCGAACCCCGAAATGCAGCACCCGGCCGTACGGGCCCCCGCTCCACTCCTTCGTCTGGTGGTCGGCCGGGACGAAGGACGGCTCCCCCTTGGGGGTGGTGTTGTTGCTCTCCGCCAGGTCCGCCGAGCCACCCCAGAGCTCGGGAAGCAGGGGCGCGATCGCGGACAGGACCTCGCCGCTCGCCTTGCGGGTGGCCATGCCCTTCGGATCCGCGGGGAACACCGGCAGCGCTGCCTGCCAGCCATCGGGCAACCGGCGAGTCGTCAGGCGTTCCTGCAAGGCAGCTCGTTCTGGGTTGCCGGCGGCCCAGTCGGCGTACGTCGCGGTCCAGGCGGCATGCAGCTCGCGGCCCCGGTCCACCACCTGACGCGCGTGGTCGAGGACCTCACGGGGTACCTGGAAATCACGAGTGGGATCGAGTCCCAGCAGCTTCTTCGTCGCGGCGACTTCCTCGGCCCCGAGTGCGCTGCCGTGGGCCTTGTAGGTGTTCTGCTTGGTCGGTGCGGGCCAGCCGATGATCGTCCGCAGGGCGATGAACGAGGGGCGACCGGTCTCGGCTTTCGCTGCGTCGAAGGCCTCGTGGAGAGCGGCGACGTTCTCCTCGTACGCGCCATCCTCACGAAGCCAGTCCACGCGCTGAACGTGCCAGCCGTAGGCCGCGTAGCGGGCGACGGTGTCCTCCGTGAAGGCAACCTTGGTGTCGTCCTCGATGGAGATGTGGTTGTCGTCCCACAGGAGCACCAGGTTCCCCAGCTGCTGGTTGCCGGCAAGGGAGGACGCTTCGGCGGAAATCCCTTCCTCGAGGTCTCCGTCGGAGCAGATGCACCAGATGGTGTGGTCGAAGGGGGAGGTGCCGTCGGCAGCCTCGGGATCGAGCAGGCCGCGCTCGCGGCGGGCAGCCATGGCCATGCCGACGGCGTTTGCCACACCCTGGCCGAGAGGCCCGGTGGTGGTCTCCACGCCGGCGGTATGGCCGTGCTCGGGGTGGCCGGGAGTCAGGGAGCCCCATTGCCGCAGATGGCTCAGGTCCTCGAGGGTGAGCCCGTAGCCGGAGAGAAAGAGCTGGACGTACAAGGTGACCGACGAGTGCCCGCACGAGAGGACAAACCGATCCCGCCCCGCCCACGTCGGGTCCGTGGGGTCATGTCGGAGGTGACGCTGGAAGAGCAGGTATGCCGCTGGGGCGAGGGACATCGCGGTCCCGGGGTGGCCGGACCCGGCCTTCTCCACGGCGTCCATGGCCAGACCTCGGACCACATCGACCGCGTTGCGATCAAGCTCGGTCCAGTCGAGTGCGGCGGTGCGGGGCGAACGACTCACTGGCTCGCTGGGCCCTTCGTCGGCGGATGATCCCGCGACGACCTTATCCCGGCGTGGCTGGCTAGACTTGCCGGGTGACCACGCTCGCGGACCCGCCGGCAGTACGGGCGGAGGCCACGGCGCAGCCTCCCGCAGCCGGTCGCTCCTGGCGACAGCGCGCGCGGGCCTCCACCGGGGCGTACCTGGCCCTGACCAAGCCGAGGATCATCGAGCTGCTGCTCGTCACGACGGTACCCACCATGATTCTCGCGCGCCACGGAATGCCCGCGCTCGGCCTGCTGGCCTGGACCTTGACGGGCGGCGCGCTCGCGGCGGGCAGCGCCAACGCGTTGAACTGCTGGTACGACCGGGACATCGACGTCGTCATGCACCGGACGGAACGTCGGCCTCTGGCGCGCCACGTGGTGACCCCGGGCCGCGCACTCGTCTTCGGCCTCGCCCTCGGAGTGCTGGCCACGGCCACGCTCGCACTCACCACGAACGCGCTCTCCGCCGCCCTCGCCGTCGTGGCCATCGCCTTCTACGTCGTCGTCTACACGATGCTGCTCAAGCGCCGGACGTCGCAGAACATCGTCTGGGGCGGCGCCGCAGGCTGCATGCCGGTCCTGATCGGATGGTCAGCCGTGACCGGCGGACTCTCCTGGGCGGCAGCGGCGTTGTTCCTGGTCATCTTCCTGTGGACGCCGCCACACTTCTGGGCTTTGGCGATGCGCTACCGCGACGACTACGCCGCCGCCTCTGTGCCGATGCTGCCGGTGGTCGCCACCCCCGAACTGGTCGCCGGCCGGATCGTTGTCTACTCGTGGGCGATGGTCGCGGCCTCCCTGCTGCTGGTCTGGCCGCTCGGTTCCTCAGGACCGGTCTACGGCGTCACCGCAGTCCTCCTGGGGGCCGTGTTTCTGCGCGAGGCCCATCTGCTCAAGCGCCGCGTCGGCAGCGGCGGCGAGGTCAAGCCGATGCGACTGTTCCACTGGTCGATCAGCTACCTCGCGTTGCTGTTCTTCGCCGTCGCGGTCGACCAGCTGCTCTGAATGCCGGCTCGCCCCCGGGTTGCTCTGGCCACCTGCGACTGGCTGCCGGATCTCGATGAGGACGGCCCCGAGCTCTGCGCTGCCCTGACGCGCGCCGGACTGGACGCGCTGCCGGTCGTGTGGAGCGATCCCGGCGTGAGGTGGGCGGCCTTTGACCTCGTGGTCGTGCGGTCGACCTGGGACTACACGGTCCGACGGGAGGAGTACCTGGGCTGGTCCGAGCAGATCGCCCGGCTGGAGAACCCGGCCGCGGTACTGCGCTGGAACACCGACAAGCGCTACCTCGCGGAGCTGGCCACGGCGGGCGTCCCCGTCGTCCCCACGCGCTGGCTGCGGCCAGACGAGGCGTTCCAGCCTCCGGAGGGGGAGTACGTCATCAAGCCGACCGTCGGGTCGGGCGCACGGGAGGCCGCGAGATACGGACCGGGGGATGACGCGACGGGCCACGTGCACCGTCTGCAGGACGACGGCCGCGTGGTGATGCTGCAGCCGTACCTGCCAGGGGTGGACGTGGTGGGGGAGACGTCGATGGTGTTCGTGGACGGGGCGCTCTCCCACGTCGCACACAAGAGGGCCATTCTCGAGACAGGCGTGGGAGTGCGGGAGGTCAACAGCCGCTCGTGCGTCTCTCCGGGGCAGGCGACCCGCGAACAGGTTGAGCTGGCGGTGGCCGCGCTGGCCGTCGTGCCTGGCCCAGCGCCGTTGCTCTACGCCCGCGTGGATGTCGTCCCGGGGCCTACCGGCGCACCCGTCGTGCTCGAGCTCGAGCTCACCGAGCCCTCGCTGTTCCTCCGCCACGCGCCGGGTTCAGCCGAGCGCTTCGCGGGTGCGGTGTGCCGGCGCATCGCCGGCATGGGTTGCGGCGGTTGAGGTGCGGGTCGGGATCGCTGCGCGAGGAGGGCGCGAACGGCGGCGACCAGGACGAGGCAGGCCCCGGCGAGGTGCAGTCCCACGAGAAGAACGGGAAGCCCGGTGAAGTACTGCACGAACCCGATCAGCCCCTGACCGAGCTCCGCGGACAGCAGCAGACCTGTTGCTCCCGCCGCTGGTGAGCCCACGGAGCGCAGCGCCACCCACAGAGCGAGGGTGACGCCGATGAGGAGCATGACGGCGTCGGCGTGGAGCTGGCTCACGGCAGCCGGCGCGAGACCGGTGCGACCGGCCGTGGGGTCACCAGCATGCGGACCGGACCCCGTCACGACCGTACCGAGCGCGAGGACGACTCCGACGAGCGCCAGCACGCCTGCGGTGAGCGAGCGCAGAGCCGCGGGTGCCGTGGGCTGCGGCGGACCGTCGCCTTCCCAGGCGCGACGGTGCAGGACTACCGCCACGCAGATCAGCAGCATGGACAGCAGGAAGTGCGCCATGACCGACCAGGGATTGAGCCCGGTGAGTACCGTCACGCCACCGAGAATCGCCTGGGCCGGGATGCCGAGGAGCAGCAGCGTGGCCGGCCGGGTCAGCCTCGGTCGCCTGGGCTGTTGCCGCACGACGGCGGCGAGCGTGAGCACCACGACAAGTGTCAGGACGAAGGTCAGCCGCCGGTTGGTCCACTCGATCAGGCCGTGTATCCCCAGGGCCGCCGTCGGGGCGAATGTGGTCCGTGTGCAGCTGGGCCAGTCCGGACAACCGAGCCCACTGCCGGTGAGACGGACCGCCCCTCCGGTGACGACGATCGCGCAGTTGGCGACGAGGCTGGCAAGGGCCAGCCGCCTGGTTGCGGTGGGCGTCGACAGGGACGGGATGGCCACCGGGGCAGCCTACTTTCGGGACGGGCGCGAGTACCCTGACAAGCGCAGCTTCCCGTCCAAGGCCCCCGGTCCCAACACAGTCGCTGTGAGCGACACACCGCCGAGAGGCGACCTGACGGGTAGCTGCCGTGGTGGCCGGCCGGCCGGCCACACCGCGGAGGGCGCCCAAAGCCGATGAGGAGCCGCGCACATGACCGAACCGGACCGGGTCCCCCGCTGCCGGTCCCTCCCGCCGGGAGTGGTGGACGGGGTGGCCGTCCCCGAGCTCAGCGATGACGCCGCGGAGGCTCAGCTGATGATCAGGCTGCACGAGGCCCTGTCGGCGCTGCCTGAGGACGAGCGACGCGCCGTGGTCGCCGCTCACGGTTACGCGGAGGGGGCCGTCGGCGCGGCCGTGGAGCTCGGGCTCGACGTCGATGAGGCCGACGCGGTAGCCCGCAACGCCCTCCAGCTCCTCAGGGGTGCGCTCTCGGACCTGGATGCGCACGGTCATCCACGCGACTGACCTCCGAGGGCGCGAATAGAGTGGGCCGGTGCCCAGGATGCTGCGCCCGCGTTGGCTGGCACTGCACGTCGTGGTCCTCGCCGGCGCCGGCGCGATGCTGCGCCTGAGCCGCTGGCAGTGGGACCGCGCCCACCGCACGCACTCCCTGCAGAACTGGAGCTACGCGGTGGAGTGGGTGCTGTTTGCCGTCTTCACGATCGTGGCCTACGTGCGGATCGCCCGGGACGAGGTCGGCGGCGATGACGCTCCACCCGCCGCCCGGACGCCCAGGGCCGGTGCCCCGGCGGTGTCGGTGGCGGCCGTCACCGACGAGGAGGACCCGGAGCTCGCGGCCTACAACCGCTACCTGGCCGAGCTGACCGCCCGGTCCGAGGGATGAGCCCCGCTGTCGCCGCAGCACTTCGGCGCTACCGCGTGATGGCCTACGTCGTCGGCGTGCTGCTGGTCGTGCTGGTGCTGGTGGGCGTCCCGCTGAAGTACCTGGCCCATGAGCCGACAGTGGCGAAGGTCGTCGGTGTCGCGCACGGCTTCCTGTTCATGGTGTACCTGCTCGCCTGTCTCGACCTGGTGCGCCGATACCGGCGGTTGTCCCTGGTCCGGACGGCCGTGCTGCTCGTCTCCGGGACCGTCCCGTTCCTGTCGTTCGTGGTGGAGCGCCAGACGACGCGGCTGGTGCGAACGGGGACCTGAGGGGTCACTCCCAGCGGAAGAGCCGGCTGGCCGCGCCCAACGACAGGGCGGCCCAGCACAGCAGGATCCCGACATCGCGGAGCGGCAGCCCGGCCCCGTCCAGCAGGACGTGGCGCAGACCGTGGGACAGCGCCGCCGAGGGGAGCAACCCCAGGGGCGACGAGGCCGCCCCGAACTGGCTCAACGGGAACAGCACACCGCCGCAGAGGAGCAGTGCGAACCACACCAGGTTGGCGGCCGCCAGGGCGGTCAACCCGCGCAGGGTGCCCCCGAGCAGGAGACCTAGCCCGCTGAAGGCGACGACGCCACACACGACGAGGAGCGCCGCCGGCAGGACGGACCCGTGCGGGTGCCAGCCGAGCGCGTAGCCGGTGAGGCAGACCAGGACGAGCTGGACGAGCTCAACCCCGAACACGGCCAGCGTTTTGGCGCCGAGCAGGACGGAGCGGGGGAGTGGGGTGGACCCGAGCCGCTTGAGCACGCCGTACTGGCGCTCGAAGCCGACCGCGATGGCCTGCCCGGTGAACGCCGACGACATGACGGCAAGGGCGATGACGCCAGGGACGAAGAAGCCCACCCGGCTGCCGCCCGGAACCGAGACGACCGGCACGAGCGTGAGCGCCACGAGCAGAGCCAGGGGGATGACGAGGGTCAACAGCACCTGCTCGCCGTTGCGCAGGGTAAGGGTGAGCTCGGCGCGCGTCTGGGCGGCGAGCATGCGGCGACGAAGAGCGGTGCCTGGTCGCGGGCTGAACTCACCAGCCGCCCAGGTCACGACCGACCTGCCGCCGCGGTGAGTTCGAGGTAGACGTCCTCGAGAGTCCGGGGCGCCAGGCGCATGTGCTCGGCCAGCACGTCGTGGCTGGCGCACCAGGCAGTGACGGCCGCGAGCGCGGCCGCATCCACCGCCCGACCCGCGGCAGTGATGACGTACCGGCCTGGGTGGGGCTCGGTGAGTGAGCACCCATCAGGCAGCACCGCAGCAAGGCCCAGGGCGGGGAGTCCGGGCGGTCCAGCGAAGGTCAGCACGCTCCCACCGGTCAGCGCTGCGACCGTGCCCCGGGAGACCACGCGCCCGCGGTCGATCACGACGACCTCGTCGGCGAGGTGCTCGACCTCGTCCATGAGGTGCGTGGTCAGGACGACCGTGACGCCGTCGCGCCGCAACGCGGCGATGAGGTCCCAGGTGTCCCGGCGGGCATGCGGGTCGAGTCCCGCTGTGGGCTCATCGAGGAAGGCCAGCTCAGGACGGCCCACGACGGCCAGGGCCAGGGACAGGCGCTGTCGCTGGCCCCCCGACAGCCGGCGCACCGGCGTCCTGGCGCTGTCGGCGAGGCCGAGCCGGCTGAGCAGGTCGTCGGGGTCGAGCGGCGAGCGGTGATAGGCAGCCACCAGCCGGAGCATCTCCCGGGCCCGCAGTCCCGGATAGGCCCCGCCTTCCTGCGGCATCAGAGCCACCCGCTCGCGCAACCCGGGGTCCCGGGGCGTCCGGCCGAGCACGCGCACAGCGCCGGCGTCGGCGTGCCGGAGGCCGCAGCAGATCTCGACGGTCGTCGTCTTGCCTGCCCCGTTGGGGCCGAGCAGGGCGAGCACGGTTCCGGTCGGAGCCACCAGCGAGAGCCCGTCGACGACAGCCCGACCGGCGTAGCACTTGACCAGCCCCTCGACCTCGAGCGCGGGGGCGGTCACGCGCGCCATGCTAGGTCGGCCCCCCGTTCGACGCCGGGACTCAATTACGTCATACTGGTGTTGTGAAAAGCGTGGCGGGCGACACAGGGGTCGACGGCCGCACCCGGGACCGGGTGCGGGCGCTCCTGCTCGAGCTCGGGCCCTCGACCGCGGCAGTGCTCGGCGCCCGGTTGGGCCTGAGCGCCGCGGGGGTGCGTCGTCACCTCGACGCGCTGCTCGCCGACGGGACAGTCGCGACC
>JALYIZ010000009.1 GCA_030775505.1 Actinomycetota bacterium
GTTCAGTCGCTGGCTCACGCGCGCGCCGCGCGGGCGATGGCGGCCCGGGTGGGCGTCGTTCGGGAGGCCGCCGGACTGGCCGCCTACGCGTGCGGCGAATGGGCAGACGCGGTCAGCGAACTGCGGGCGGCTCGACGCATCACCGGCAGCGCCGACAATCTGCCGGTCCTTGCCGACTGTGAGCGTGCGCTGGGCCGTCCTGAGCGGAGTCTCCGGTACGCCGACGACCCCGAGGTCACCACGCTCCCCCAGGAGATCCGGGTGGAGCTGGTCATCGTCCTCGCCGGTGCCCGTCGGGACCTCGGTCAGCCCGATGCCGCACTGCTCCTGCTCCAGGAACCCGCTCGCCGGACAACAGCCGCACGTCCTTGGGCGGCCCGGCTGTGGTACGCCTATGCCGACGCCCTGCTCGCGACCGGCGAAGAGGCTCACGCGCGGGAGTGGTTCGCCAAGACCGTGGAGGTCGACGAAGGCGCCACAGATGCCGACGAGCGACTGCTGGCTCTCGACGGGATCATCCTCGAGGACCTACAGGACGATGACGAGGGCCCCGTCGGCGGGGGCCCGGCGTCGGCGGACGAACCCGTCGATGGCTAGCTGGGCGGGGCGCCCGCGACCTGCGTGTCCAGCCAGCGCCAGATGCCGCTCACGTTGGCGCGAGTCCCGTTGAGGGCCTCCTGCTTCTCGTCCAGTCCCTCCTGGGCCGCGAGGGCCGCGTAGCGGTCCCGCGTTCGCTCGCGTACGGCCGCTACGGCATGGTCGAGGTCGAGCCCTTGGTCGCGGGCGCCGCGCGTCAACTCCACCCAGAGGTTGAGTTCCTCCGCGCTTCGTTCGAGCGTCTCGGCGACGGCACTGACGGGCCCGTAGTGACTGAACAGCAGGCGAGTGGCCTTCACACCCGCGAAACGCTGAAGACTGCCAAGGGCGAGGGGCAGGTTGAAGTCAGGCGGTGGGGTCGCTGGGCGTAGCAGGTCAGCTTCGGCCACGTAGATCCCGGCCGCATCCCCGACGTACAGGTCGCCGGTCTCGGAGTCCACCAGCCCTACATGGTGTGAGGCGTGACCGGGGGAGTGCAGCGTGCTCAGCGTGCGACCGCCGCCAAGGTCGACGGTCCCGGTATCACCGACTGCGGTGATGCGCTCTGGGGCGCTGGGCAGCAACTCTCCGAACAAGGAGTCCAACAGGGGGCCGTAGACCTGGCGGGCAGAGCTGACCAGGCGCGCCGGGTCCACCAGGTGGCGGGCACCACGCTCGTGGACCACGATCTGTGCCCGCGGGAATGCGGCGGCGAGGTCTCCCACGCCCCCTGCGTGGTCCAGGTGGATGTGCGTGACCACGATGGTGGCCAGGTCTTCGGGCCCCACACCGAGTCCGGCTAGGGCCTGAACGACCAGGTCAGCGCTGCGGCCGGCACCAGTCTCGACCAGGGCGGGACGGGAAGCGCCGATCAGGTACGCGGCCGTGATCTTGTCGTAGCCACCCATCTGCGTGTCGATGAGGTGTACATCGCCCCCCAGACCGGTCGTCAGACTGTCCACAGGGCGCGCTCCTATCCTCAACCTCGCCAGCGGCCTGGAGAAGACTCACCCGCCCCCGCATCGTAGGCAGCCTGACGATTCCAGGCGAGGAGGGTGACATGGCCAGGAGCAAGCCCACGGCGGAAGCGACCTGCAACGACGTGGCGCTCGAGGGACGGCTCGCTGCCGATCCCGAGGAGCGAGGATTGCCGAGCGGGGATACCATCGTGACGTGGCGCCTGGTCGTGCCGCGCCCACCCGAGTCTCCCCGCGACTCCGCGCGTCGGCGGGCTGGCGGTGGGCGCGCGACGACAGTGGACACGATTGACTGCGTCGGCTGGACTCCCGCGGTCAAGCGAGCGGTGGCCGCGGCGGAGCCGGGCGAGCTTTTGCGCGTCGAAGGCTCGCTCCGGCGGCGGTTCTGGCGTGCAGGGGCGGGAGTGGGCAGTCGCTACGAGGTGAACGTCCACCGTGTCCGCCGGGTGAACGTCCGCCCTTGACGTTCAGGCGTCCCGATGGTCCCGGATGACCAGCCCGGTCCTTGGCTTCGGTGTGAACAGCGTGGACTTCCGCGGCATGCGCTCGCCACCGGCGGCCACCCGCGTGACTGCCGAGACAGGGGTCGGGTTGAGCAGCACCGCGGTCCCGGCGCCGCGCTCCGCCGCCGCGAGAGCTGCGGGGACGTCGTGCTCGTAGCCGACCGTGTCCTCGCGGTCCGCCAGTTGCCAGAGCTCCTGGACGACATAGGCGTGCAGCACGCTGACGTCGAGCCGGCGCCAGACCCCTGAGCGTTCGGCCGGCATCGCGGCGGCCATCCGGATCGGGTCCGGATCTGTCACCAGCCACGTCGTGTGCTGGGAGCCATCTGCGAGCAGGAAGGCCGGTCCCCGCAGGCCGGCCTCCGCCAGTGCGGCGAGCCCGTCGGTCAGCCCACCCACCTCGCGAACGGTGGCCCCCTGAGCGGCCGCCCGCGCGAGTTCCGCCGAACGGTGTCCGGGCACCACGCGGTGGATCGCATGGACCTCTGGGCCGAACGCGGCGTCGTCCACGAGGAACGTGAGGCCGAAGTCCCAAGGCCCTGGGCCGGCGCCGGACGCGTGTCGGTCCGCTTGGCGTTGCAGGTAGGTGGCGTAGCGATGGTGTCCGTCGGCGATCACCGCGTGGCGTCCGGAAAGGTCGTGCGAGATGGCCGTGAGCTCCGTCGGGTCCGTCAGTGCCCAGAGCCGGTGCCGAAACCCGTCCGGCAGGTCCACGTCGATCAGAGCCGGCGTGCGGCCGGGCGCCGACGTCACGGCGGCGCTTGCCGCCCCGCCCCCGCCGTACACCAGGAAGATGGGCTCCAGGTCGGCGCCCACAGCCGTGTAGAGCGCCAGGCGATCGCTCACAGGTCCGGCCATGGTGTTCTCGTGCGGGAGCACGATGCCGTCCTCTGGGGGAGAGAGGGCGAGCGCTCCGAGCAGGCCCCTCTGGACGTGGCCGTGGGGGGTCCGCTGCTCGTACACGTAGAGCGCAGGCTCCGGATCAGGCACCAGGGCGCCGCGCGCCCGCCAGTCGCCCAAGGTGTCGGCGGCGCGTCGGTAGCGGTCCCCGGTGTGCCCGGGCTCCTCGCGTGGGAGGATGAGACGTACGACGTTGAAGTCGCTCGAGGCCTCGAGTGCGGCGACGCCGTCGGCGTCAATGACGTCGTACGGCGGCGAGGTGACACCGCTCAGGTCGCCGACGACATCGGGGTCGTAACGAAGTGCCCGGAATGCGGTCAGCTCCAAGCCGGTCGGGACGGGCATGGAGGAGGGTCGTAGGTCCGACGGAGAGGACGGGCTCGGGGAGGCAGACGACGAGGCGGAGGCGGGTCTTGCGGGCATGGCGCGCATCGTAGGCGTCCAGCAGCAGTCTGGCTGAGCGCGAAGACAGCGAGAACGAACAGGAGGAGTGCGCGTGGCAGACAGTCGGTACGACCCCCGGTACGACCCCCGTGCACCCGATGAGGAGAAGCCGCGGCCGTTCTCGGATCTCCCGCCTCCGCCAGCGGACGTCACGCCGCACGGGGACGCCTACGACTGGTACGTCCGCGGGCTCGAGTTGCTGGAGAACGGCGACGCGAACGCGGCTGTTCAGGTACTCCATCACACGGTGATCGCCGAACCGGAGTCACGGATGGCACGCGAGGCCCTGGCCCGGGCCCAGTTCGATGTCGGCATGTACGACGAAGCCAGGGCCAACTTCGAGTGGATCATCTCGGTGAACCCCGCGGATGACTACGCCCAGTTCGGGCTTGGCCTGGCGGCCACGAAGGTGGGTGACCTGACGAGTGCCGTCCAGCACCTGGCGCTCGCGGCCGCCATGCGACCTGACATCAACTACTACGCCACCGCACTACGCGGGGCCAGGGCAGCACTCACCGCCGCTCAGCGGTGACGGGCAGGCACACCCTAGGCCGCCAGCTCGGGGACTGCTTGGCTCCTCTGCACTCGAGTTTCGAGGCCGGTCTGCTTGACCTCGACGGCGTCCTGTACCTCGCCAGCGAGGGCATCCCCCATGCAGCGGACGCCGTGCGGGCAGCAAGGGAAGTGGGCATGCGCGTCGCGTTCGTGACGAACAATGCGTCCCGCCGTCCTGTCGATGTGGCGCGACATCTCTGCGAACTCGGCATCCCGGCCGAAGCGCACGACGTCGTGACCAGTGCTGAGGCGGCGGCGGCCTTACTTCGTGACCGGCTCGGCCCTGGGGCAACGGTGCTGGTCGTCGGCTCGGAGGGGCTTGCCGATGCCGTCCGAGAGGCGGGACTGCTTCCTGTCCGCAGCTGCGAGGAGGCCGGGCCGAAGGGGCCCGCCGGCCTCGTCCAGGGATTGTCTGCCGACACCGCCTGGCGTGACCTCGCCGAGGCCTGCGTTGCCATCCGCGCGGGCGCGTTGTGGGTCGCCGGCAATGTCGACCCAACGTACCCGAGCCCGCGCGGGGCCCTGCCGGGGAACGGCGCGTTCGTGGTCGCGCTGAGCTCGGTCACCGGACGAGCGCCTCTTGTCGTGGGGAAGCCGGAACCGGGGCTGCACAGGGAGGCGGTGGAACGCGTCGAGTCCCAGAACGCTCTCGTCGTCGGTGATCGCCTCGACACCGATGTCCTGGGTGCGGTCACGGCAGGGGCTCCGAGCCTGCTCGTGCTGACAGGGGTGACCGATCTGTCAGCGCTGCTTGCGGCGCCCGCAGGCATGCGGCCATCGTTTGTGGCCACCGACCTCCGGGGGCTCTGCCTCCCGCAGCCGCCAGTCGTGGTTGATGGCGAGGCGGGTCGGTGCGGCGACGTCACCGTTCAGCGTGAGGAGCTGGCTGGGATCAGCGACATCACCCTGTCGCGAGAGCGGCTCGACCCGGGTGGCGTCCGCACCTTGCGGGCCGCCTGCGCGCTGTCCTGGTCCCTGTCCGACTCAGCCTGACACGTTCCAGCAAGGCTCGGACTCAGAGGAACTGACGAAGCTTGAGCAGGTCCAAGGGGCCGGCCTGAACCCGGAGTCGACCCGTGGCCCACGCCGTTGTCACCGGCAGCGCTCCGGTGATCAGCGCCACGAGGTCGTCGCTGGATACCGAGACCCGGATCTGAGCCCGGTCCGCGAGATCGGTGCCGACGTCTCGCAGCCCCTCGTCGCACAGTCGGCCGACAAACACGACCGACAGGTCGTAGACCGAGCAGGACACTGTCCGCTCGATGATGTAGCGGCTTCGGACCTCAGGGTCGACTGTCTCGAGTCGCTGCACCAGAAGGTCAATCGCCGCCTGGCACTCCTGCAGGGTTGCCACATCACCTCCCGACCCAGGGCGAGCGCAGCGACGCTACCGGACGGTGCGATGCGACCACGAACCCCCAGGCGGTAGCGTGCTGGCCGAGCCACGGCTACCGGGAGGTCCACATGCGTGACGCGCTGAAGAGTTACCTCGCCCTCGCCAGCGGGATCACCGAAGTTACGCGGCAGAAGGCTGTCGCGGTGGCGAAGACGCTGGTGGCTCAGGGCGAGGCGACAGCTGAGCAGGTCGGTTCCTTGGCGGAGGATCTCGTCGCTCAGAGCAAGCAGAACCGCGAGGCGGTGACCGCCTTGGTCAAGTACGAGGTGGACCGAGCACTGGGCCGTGTCGGCCTCGCAGCCGCCGAGGAGGTGACCGCCCTCACCAAGCGGGTACGTGAACTTGAGGCGACCCTGCGCGAGTTGCAGGGTCCGGCGGCGGCAAGGGAGCCCGCGAAGAAGGCTCCCGCGAAGAAGGCTCCCGCGAAGAAGGCTCCCGCGAAGAAGGCTCCCGCGAAGTGACGCCCTCACGAGGGCCCGGGGATCCGGAAAGCACGACGGGCAGCGTCACGTCCGACGTCCAGGGGTTGCTCTCCGGGTTGGCTGACCGTCAGCTCGGAGAACATGTCGCCGCCTTCGACGAGGTCCACCGCCGGCTTCAGGACGCGCTGGCGACGCTCGACGAAGCCTGACGGTGGTCCGGCGAGCCCGGCTGGACGCTGAGCTGGTGCGGAGAGGATTGGCCCGCAGCCGCGACCAGGCCGCACAGCTGATCGGCGAGGGACTCGTCAGAGTCGGGGGGCGCGTCGCGACCAAGCCGGCGACTGCTGTTGAGCCTGGCGACCCGCTCGTCGTCACGGCGGCCCCGGGGCCGGCATACGCATCCCGCGGTGGTTTCAAGCTCGCCGGTGCGCTGGCGACCTTCGGCTACAGCCCGCTCGGCTTGCGGGCGCTGGATGCCGGCGCCTCCACCGGAGGCTTCACCGACGTGCTCCTGCGCGGCGGCGCGTCAACGGTCATTGCGGTGGACGTCGGGTATGGCCAGCTCCACTGGGCGCTGCAGGGTGACCCGAGAGTGAGCGTTATGGACCGGACCAACGTGCGGTCTCTCTCCGCCGAGCACATCGGCGGCCCCGTCGACCTGGTCGTCGCCGACCTGTCGTTCATCCCGCTCGCACGTGTCCTGCCCGCACTGAGCAGCTGCGCTACGTCGGAGGGTGACCTCATCCTGATGGTGAAGCCCCAGTTCGAGGTCGGCAGGGCCCGGTTGCCCGCGGGCGGCGTCGTGCGCGACGCCGACGCGCGTGCCGGCGCCGTCACTGACGTTGCCACGGCGGCATGGGGCCTCGGCTGGGGCGTCCGAGGGGTGACTGCAAGCCCGCTGCCGGGTCCCAGCGGCAATGTCGAGTACTTCCTCTGGTTGCGGCGCGACGCCCCTGAGGGGAACGCCTGCGACGTACAGCAAGCCGTCCGGGAGGGTCCTCAGTGAGAGGCTGTCCTTCGTGACCCGATCCGTCCTACTGCTTGCGCACACCGGCCGGCCGGTGGCGGCTGCTGTTGCGCGGCGGGTGGTCAGCCGCCTGGTCGAGGCAGGCGTGGTGGTCCGCGTTCTGCCCGAGGAAGCGGTGGAGCTGGGAGTCACGGGGACGACGCCGTGTCCCCGGGGGAGGGCCGCGGCCTTGGGTGCGGAGCTCGTTCTCGTGCTTGGCGGGGACGGGACCATCCTGCGAGCGGCCGAGCTAGCGCGTGATGCCGGCGTGCCTCTGCTCGGCGTGAATCTGGGGAGGGTCGGCTTTCTCGCTGAAGCCGAGCCGGCTGACCTTGATGCCACCGTGGGTCTCGTGTTGGACCGCGGCTATTCCGTCGAGGAGCGGATGACGCTGGATGTCAGCGTCTCCCGAGGCGGTCAGTCGGTCGACACGGGTTGGGCCCTCAACGAAGCGAGTGTGGAGAAGGCGGCTCGTGAGCGCATGCTCGAGGTTGTGGTGGCAGTTGACGGGCGCCCCTTGTCGCGTTGGGGCTGCGACGGCGTCGTCGCAGCCACTCCCACGGGTTCCACGGCCTACGCCTTCTCCGCAGGGGGTCCCGTCGTATGGCCCACGGTCGAGGCCCTCCTCGTGGTTCCCATCAGCGCGCATGCCCTGTTCGCCCGGCCGATGGTGACGGCACCGTCGTCGGTCATCGCCATCGAGGTGCTCGACAGCGGTGCCACGGGTGTCGTCGCGTGCGATGGCCGCCGCACCCTCGCCCTTGATCATGGGTCCCGTGTCGAGATCCGAAGGGGCTCCTCACCCGTGCTTCTGGCAAGGACGAAGGAGCGACCCTTCACCGAGATCCTTGTGGATAAGTTCGCCCTGCCCGTCGAGGGCTGGCGGGGCAACTCCTAATCTCGTCCGGGGACAGGCAGGCAGGAGGCGCCGTGCTCGAAGAAGTGCGCATCCGCGGGCTCGGCGTGATCGACGACGCCACGCTGAGCCTGTGGGAGGGGTTGACCGTCGTGACCGGAGAGACCGGCGCCGGCAAGACCATGGTCGTGCAGGGGCTCGCCTTGCTCTTTGGGGGACGCGCCGATGCCGGGCGCGTACGTCCCGGCCGGGGTCGTGCGGTCGTCGAGGGGCGCCTTCGTCTCCCAGCCGCCCACCCCGCCATCGTCCGGGCACTCGACTCCGGAGGCGAACTCGACGAGGGCGTGCTGGTTCTGAGCCGGACGGTCGCCGAGGACGGCCGGTCACGCGCCTACGCCGGCGGAGCCAGTGTCCCGGCGGGCGTTCTTGCCGAGCTCGCAGACAGCGTTCTCGCCGTGCACGGCCAGTCCGACCAGCAGCGACTCCTTCGACCTGCAGAGCAGCGCTCGGCGCTCGATCGCTACGGAGGAGCTCCCGTCCTCGCGTGCCGCAAGCGGTACCGCGCGACCTACGACCGTTGGCGGGAAGCCGGCAGCGCGCTTGAGGCGCTGCGGGCTGCCGCAGCCGACCGGGCTCGGGAAGCGGCATTGTTGAGGGCCGGGCTCGCTGAGGTCGAACATGTCTCACCGGTTCCTGGCGAGTCAGCATCCCTTGCCGCCGAGATCGAGCGGTTGTCGAACGCTGATGATCTCCGATCGGCCGCCAGCACAGCCCAACAATTGATCACCGGCGACGAGGAGCAGCCGGACGGGGTGGATGCCCTCGGCCAGGTGACCCAGGCTCGTCGCCTCCTCGACGCTGTCGGGCATCATGACCCAACTCTGGGGGCGCTCGCGGCCCGCCTTGCCGAAGCCGGGCACCTTCTCGCAGACGTTGCCGCCGATCTCGCCTCCTACGCGGCTTCGGTCGATGCCGACCCGACGCGCCTGGCCCGCGCACAGGAGCGACTCGCTCAGCTCACTGGGCTAACCCGTCGACACTCCGTGGCTGACGCAGACGACGTCCTGACGTGGGCACAGTCCGCGAGCATGCGGCTGCTCGAGCTCGACAGCACCAACGACAGCATCGCGGCCCTGACCGTCGAGTTCGTGGACCTGGAGGCCGCGCTGGGCGAGCAGGCCGCGGCGCTGACCCGCGCCCGCGTCACGGCCGCGGACACGTTCGGCGCCGCTGTGTCTCACGAGCTGCTGGAGCTGGCCATGCCTCAGGCGTGCGTGAGCGCCCACGTGAGTCAGCGACAGGCGTCTGGGGGACTGCTGGTCGGCGACATCCAGCTTGCTGCCGGCCGCGACGGCGTCGACGATGTCGAGTTCCTGCTTATCCCGCACCCTGGCGCTTCCGCTCGACCACTGCACAAGGGCGCGTCGGGCGGGGAGCTGTCACGTGTGATGCTCGCGGTCGAGGTGGTGTTTGCCGGCTCGGATCCGGTCCCGCTCATGGTTTTCGACGAGGTCGACGCTGGGG
This sequence comes from Actinomycetota bacterium, assembly GCA_030775505.1. Next base: position 9,160 of record JALYIZ010000009.1, read on the forward strand.
TCGGTGGACGAGCCGCGGTTGAGGTGGGACGACGCCTGGCGCGGCTCGCCCGCGACCACCAGGTCCTCGTTGTGACGCACCTGCCGCAGGTCGCGGCCTTCGCCGACCACCACCTCGTGGTCGAGAAGTCGGACGACGGGACTGTCACGACCTCCGGCATTTCCGAGCTCGACACCGCTGAGCGCATCGGGGAGCTGTCACGAATGCTCGCCGGCCGGGAGAGCGGTCTGTCCCGAGGCCACGCCCAGGAGCTCCTGCAGGCCGCGGAACAGGAGAAGTCCGCCCTGCTTTCTCCTCCCGCACCGTGACCCCATCGGTCCGCCCGTTGTCCGACGCGGACAGCGACCAGGTCTGGGCCCTTGGGCGCCTTGCCTTCGGCGGCGATCCGGCCCGTCGCCCACCGGGGGGTACACCGGTCGAGGAGGGATTGGGTTCCTTCGACGAGGCGGGGCGCCTTGTTGGTAAGGCCCGTTTACGTGCCTACGAGCAATGGTGGGGCGGTCGCTCTGTGCCGATGGGCGGGCTCGCCGGGGTAGCCGTGCATCCGGATGCGAGGGGAAAGGGAGTCTCAACGGCCCTGCTGCGGGCCGCGCTTGGCCACATGCAGAACCAAGGTCAGGTTCTCAGCGTTCTCTTCCCGACCGCGCTCGAGGTCTACCGGCCGCTCGGTTGGGAGCTCGTGGGTTCCCTTGACGAGACACCCTTGCCGACCGCGGGATTGCGGGCGGCTCGGGCCTTCGGATCCGTAACGGCTCGCGAGGCCACCGCGTCCGACGTGTCAGCCATCCACAGCCTCTACACGTGGCACGGCCGCACTACCGCGGGCCTGCTGAGCCGGACGGGCCCAGAGTTCCCGGCCGGCGCGGAGGGGATTCTTTCCTACGATGTGGTCGCTGTCGCCGAGGATGACCGCGGCGCGCTCGTCGGCTATGCGGCTTACGACCGAGGGCGTGGGTACGGACCTGACAGCAAACTCTGGGTCGGTGATTTCGTCGCTCGCGATCCGGCCGGCGCAGGAGCGCTGCTCCGCTCCATCGGGTCCTGGGATTCCGTCGCACCGATCACGCGCTGGCGCGGAGCAACCGACGACCTGGCATGGCTCCTCCCGAGGGGTGTCCCGCTGCCCGACCGCAGGCAGCCGTGGATGTTGCGCATCGTCGACGCAGAGCGGGCTTTGAGTGCCCGTGGTTACCCGCTCGGCGTCACCGTCCGGGTCGCGTTCACCCTCCTCGACCCGGTTCTGCCGAGGAACCACGGCAGCTGGTCCTTCGCACTCTCCGAAGGAAAGGCCTGCCTCGAGTCGATCCGTTCGCGCGACAAGCTGCCTGTGCTGGATGTCAAGGGGCTAGCGCTGCTGTATGCGGGAGCGGCTGACACAACGGCGCTGCGTCGCGTCGGGTACCTCGACGGGGACCTGGGGGGGCTCGATCCGGCGTTCCCGTCTGTCCGACCGCGCATACTCGACTACTTCTGAGCGTAGCCCGCCGTGTTGTCGCCGCACTGGGCGCCGGGCCTGTTACCGTGAACTTCCGTGCAGCGGGCTACGGGCCCGCTCGGAGCACGGGGAGCGTGTGTGGCCCGTTCATCGGGAAGCAGACCGAGCCAGACCTGTCACCTGTTCGTCACCGGCGGCGTGGCTTCCTCGCTGGGGAAGGGCCTGACCGCCTCCAGCCTGGGCCGGCTGCTCAAGGCCCGCGGCCTGCGAGTGACCATGCAGAAGCTGGATCCCTACCTCAACGTCGACCCCGGCACGATGAACCCGTTCCAGCACGGCGAGGTCTTCGTCACCGACGACGGTGCCGAGACCGACCTTGACGTCGGGCACTACGAGCGCTTCCTCGACGAGGACCTCCATGGCAGCGCCAATGTCACCACCGGTCAGGTGTACTCGGCCGTCATCGCCAAGGAGCGTCGCGGGGACTACCTCGGTGACACGGTGCAGGTCATTCCGCACATCACGAACGAGATCAAGGAGCGCATCCGGGGCCTGGCCGGACCCGACGTCGACATCGTGATCACCGAGGTCGGCGGGACAGTCGGTGACATCGAGTCATTGCCGTTCCTTGAGGCGGCACGACAGGTGCGCCAGGAAGTCGGTCGCGACAGCTGCTTCTTCTTGCACGTCTCGCTGATTCCCTACATCGGGCCTTCGGGGGAGCTGAAGACCAAACCCACCCAGCACTCGGTTCAGTCCCTTCGGGCGATTGGGATCACGCCCGACGCCATCGTCTGTCGGTCTGACCGCCCGCTCCCTCCAGGCCTGAAGACGAAGGTGAGCCGGATGTGTGACGTCGACGAGGAGGCCGTGGTGTCCGCTGTGGACGCGCCCTCGATCTACGACATCCCGAAGGTTCTTCACTCTGAAGGTCTCGACGCCTACGTGGTCAGGCGTCTTGGGCTGCCCTTCCGGGACGTGGACTGGACGGACTGGGACCGCCTGCTGCAGCGAGTCCATTCGCCGGCGAAGTCGGTCGTTATTGCGCTCGTCGGCAAGTACGTCGATCTTCCCGATGCGTACCTGTCCGTATCCGAGGCACTGCGCGCCGGCGGCTTCGCCAACGACGCCAAGGTGGTCCTGCGCTGGGTGCCCAGTGACGAGTGTGAGACGCCGAGCGGCGCGGCGAAGGCGCTCGACGGCGTCGATGGCGTGCTGATCCCCGGCGGCTTCGGAGTCCGCGGCATCGAAGGAAAGGTCGGCGCCGTGACGTACGCCCGTATCGAGCGGATACCCATCCTGGGCCTCTGCCTCGGACTGCAGTGCATGGTGATCGAGGTGGCTCGCTCCTTGGCCGGTATCGAGAAGGCCAACAGCGCCGAGTTCGACCCCGGTGGCCCTGATCCGGTGATCGCGACCATGGCAGACCAGGAGGACGTCGTCTCGGGTGAACGAGACATGGGCGGAACGATGCGGCTGGGCCTGTGGCCCACCAGCCTGCTCAAGGGAAGCGTGGCTGCCCAGGCATACGGCGACGAGCCGGCCACCGAACGGCACCGTCACCGCTACGAGGTCAACAACAGCTACCGCCCCGCTCTGGAAGCCGCCGGCCTCGTGTTCTCCGGAACCTCACCTGACGGCAAGCTCGTCGAGATCGTCGAACTTCCCGCCAACGTGCACCCCTTCTTCGTGGGAACCCAAGCCCACCCTGAGTTCCGCTCGCGACCAACCCGCGCCCATCCGCTCTTTCAGGGGCTCATCGCGGCCGCCGTGTGCCGCGCGGAAGCGCGGATGCTGCCCTTGTGACGAGCCACCGCGGCGAGATCGTCGGAGCTCTACCGGCGGAGCACTCGTTCGATGTCGTGCGTTCCGAGGTTGCGTTCCGGTCGCGCGTGATCAGCGTCCGGTCCGACGAGGTGCGGATGCCCGGCGGGACGACAGCAACGCGAGATGTCGTGCAGCATCCCGGCGCCGTGGGCGTGGTTGCTCTCGACAACCATGAGCGGGTCCTGCTCGTCACCCAGTATCGCCACCCCGTGGCTCGGCGGCTGGCCGAGATCCCCGCAGGGCTGCTTGATGTAGCCGGTGAGGTGCCGCTGACGGCTGCGCGTCGAGAGCTCGCCGAAGAGGCCGGGGTCGCGGCGACGACGTGGTGCGTGCTGGTAGACGCCTTGACATCGCCGGGAATGACGGATGAGGCGATCCGGATCTTCTTGGCGCGGGACCTGACGCCCGTGGCGCGGGCGATCCAGGAGCACGAGGAGCTGGAGCTCACCAGCCAGTGGGTTCCCCTCTCCGTCGCGGTGGAGCTCGTGTTCTCCGGGGAGCTCGAGAACGCCATGGCCTGCGTGGGCATCCTCGCGGCCGCTCTCGCGCGGCAGACATCGTTCTCCGGCCTGCGCGCTGCGGATGCACCATGGCCGGCGCATGCCTTCGATGCCTGACCAGCCTTTCGGCTCTAGACTCCCCTCGCTGCGGCGAACGCCCCGCGGTGCCGGGACGCCGGCTCAGCCCTGGAGGCAACTGCTGTGAAAGTCGGAATCCCGCGCGAGGTCAAAGACCACGAGTACCGCGTGGCGATCACACCGTCTGGCGTCAAGGAGCTGGTCGCGAACGGCCACAGTGTCGTGGTCGAGAAGGACGCGGGAGTCGGGTCCTCGATCCTCGATGAGGAGTTCGTCGCCGCGGGCGCGACAATCATCGGTGCTGCCGATGACGTGTGGGCTGAAGCCGAGCTCGTCCTCAAGGTCAAGGAGCCGGTGGCGGAGGAGTACCACCGGATGCGCGAGGGTCAGGTTCTGTTCACCTATCTGCACCTCGCTGCATCCCAGGTCTGCACGGACGCGCTGTTGGCATCGGGGATCACCGGCGTGGCCTATGAGACTGTTCAACTGGCTGACCGCTCGCTTCCACTGCTTGCACCCATGTCAGAAGTCGCCGGTCGCATGGCGCCCCAGGTGGGTGCCCATTGCCTTGAGCGTGGAGCCGGTGGCCGGGGGGTTCTGATGGGAGGAGTCTCCGGCGTCTACGCGGCCAAGGTGGTCGTCCTCGGCGCAGGGGTCTCGGGCATGAACGCCGCCGCCATCGCCCTCGGTATGCAGGCCGAGGTGCTGCTGCTTGACAAGAACATCCAACGCCTGAGAGAAGCCGACCGCATCTACCAAGGCCACCTGCAGACCGTCGCCTCCAACGCTTATGAGATCGAGCGGGCGTGTCTCGACGCAGATATGGTCATCGGCGCCGTTCTCGTCCCTGGGGCGAAAGCGCCCACCCTCGTCACAGACGAGCTTGTTGCGTCCATGAAGAGCGGAGCCGTGTTGGTAGACATCTCCGTGGACCAGGGGGGATGTTTCGAGTCGACGCGGCCGACCACTCACTCGAACCCCACGTACGAGGTGAACGGCTGTCTGTTCTACTGCGTTGCCAACATGCCGGGAGCAGTGCCGCACACGTCGACCTACGCCCTGACCAACGTCACACTGCCCTATGTCGTGGAGATCGCCAACCGCGGCCTCGCCGCAGCTGTTGCGGCCGATCCTGCCTTAGCCCTCGGCGTCAACACCGTCGGCGGGGTGTGTACCTACGGACCTGTCGCGCAGGCTCATGGGCTACCCCTGACCCCCCTTGCGGACGTCCTGCACTGAGATGCCAGCGGGCGAGCATCCCGTTAGCTCGATGACCATGGCGGGAGACCTGCGCAGAACGGTTGACCTGTACCTCAACCACCTGTCCGTGGAGAAGGGTCTCTCGGTCAACACGCTCCTCTCCTACCGGCGTGACCTCAGTCGTTACGTCATGGCCCTCGAGTCAGTGGGGAGATCGACTGCTGCGGACGTAGAGGAGGCCGATGTCGCCGCCTTCCTGAGCGGGTTGCGCGACGGTAGCTCCCAACGCCGTCCGCTCTCGGCCGCTTCTGCTGCGCGGGCGATGGTCGCTGTTCGGGGGTTGCACACGTTCGCTCACCGGGAAGGGCTTTCGCCGGGGGACCCGTCACGCGAGATCAGGCCACCGGCGCCCGCCCGCCGGCTACCCAAGGCCATCTCGGTCGAGCAGGTGGCGACGCTCCTGCAGGCCGCAGGACCGGCCGGCACCGCCCGATCCTTTCGAGACAGGGCGCTCCTGGAGTTCCTGTACGGCACAGGGGCGCGGGTCTCGGAGGCGATCGCCCTTGACGTGGACGACCTGGACCGCGGGACCGGGCTCGTCCGTCTCGACGGGAAGGGCGGCAAGCAGCGACTGGTGCCCGTGGGCTCGTTCGCCGCGGAGGCCCTCGATGCCTACCTCCGGCAGGGCCGACCCGAGTTGACCCGACGCGGACGCGGCGGGCCCGCCGTGTTCGTCAACGCGCGCGGTGGCCGCCTGTCGAGGCAGAGCGCGTGGACCATCCTGCGCGACGTCGCCAGAAGGGCCGGGCTGCCGGAGGATTTGTCCCCGCACGTCCTACGGCACTCCTTCGCCACGCACCTGCTCGACGGCGGCGCCGATGTCCGCGTCGTCCAAGAGCTCTTGGGACACGCCTCGGTCACCACGACCCAGATCTACACTCTGGTCACCATCGACCGGCTCCGCGAGGTGTACGCGAGCGCCCATCCCCGGGCTCGACTCACCGCGCTCTGACCCCCGCCTTTCGGCTACGGCTGCGGAGGGCCCGGTCTGGCACTGGACCTGCGTCGTTCGGGCATCGTGCCGATGCCCAGAGGGGCCGGCGGCTACGCCCGTCTGGGAGGCGCGCCGTTGTCAGATCGTCGCTGAGCCCGTAAAGTCCGCGACTCATCGTCAAGGATGTTCAGCGAGATATGCTGTTCCCGCTTCATCGGTAGAGGGGTTTAGGAGTATGTCGACTTCTGGAGCGGGTGGCCCGGCCCGCACAGTGGAGATCCCGCACTCCGCCGCGGCGGGGGCGGCGGACGGCCTCGGACCCACCGGACGCCCCCGGTTGCTCCTGAGCGATCCACCAGCCCTCGAGGGACACGGCCCGGCTCGCATCCTGGCGATGTGCAACCAGAAGGGCGGCGTCGGGAAGACGACGAGCACCATCAACCTGGGGGCTGCCCTGGCCGAGTTCGGTCGGCGTGTCCTCCTCGTTGACTTCGACCCCCAGGGAGCACTCTCGGTGGGCTTGGGCGTCAACCCGATGCTCCTCGACCTCACGGTCCACAACCTGCTCATGCAGCGAGGGGTCACCGTCGATGATGTGATGCTCAAAACCAACGTGGTCGGCATGGACCTTCTGCCGAGCAACATCGACCTTTCGGCGGCCGAGGTCCAGCTGGTCAACGAAGTGGCGCGCGAGCAGACGCTGGCCCGGGTCCTGGCACCGGTGATGGAGGACTACGACGTCATCTTGGTGGACTGCCAGCCCTCGCTGGGGTTGCTCACCGTCAATGCCTTGACCGCCGCTCATGGGGTGATCATCCCACTCGAATGTGAGTTCTTTGCTCTCAGAGGTGTAGCTCTCATCATTGAGACTATTGAAAAGGTCCGTGAAAGGCTTAACCCTCAGCTTGAACTTGAGGGCATTCTGGCGACAATGTACGATGCTCGTACGCTGCATGGCCGCGAAGTCTTGGCGCGAGTGGTCGAGGCTTTTGGCGATCGGGTGTTCCACACCGTGATTAACCGGACCGTCCGATTCCCGGAGACCACCGTGGCCGGGGAGCCGATCACGTCCTACGCCACGAGTTCCGCCGGCGCCGCCGCCTACCGGGATCTGGCGCGCGAGGTTCTCGGACGGGAGGTGTCGCGATGACCCGCCGGATCAGCCTGCCCGGCGCGGACGAGTTGTTCCGCTCCACGGGATCCGATACAGGTACGGATGAGTTTGCGGCTCCGCCGCCGCTGCGACCCGCCCCAGACCTTGCCCGCGAGGCGAGCGGCGAGACCACCGGTAGGGCAGACGGGGGAGATGCGGTTGCGGGGAGCGAGCCTGCGGAAAGGGTCCTAGAAGCCGAGACCGACGAGACGACGTTCCTTCCCCGCCGGACGGGGCTCCGGCAGCGCTCCCGTCCCGTGGGCGACCGGCGGCCGACCGGACGGGAACGGCACGAGGACAAGATCACCGTCTATGTCTCCGCGTCGGAGCTGATGGACCTCGAGCAGGCCAGGCTCACCCTTCGTGGCGAATACGGACTGGCCGTGGACCGCGGGCGGATCGTCAGAGAGGCGCTTGCCGTCGTCCTCGCCGACCTGGAGGCGAAGGGCGACGCCAGCATCCTCGTCCGCCGTCTACTCGGTCGCTGACGTGCTGTGGGCGGTAGGCGACCTGCGCTCGTTTCTCCTCCTCCTCGTCGGGTTCGTGCTCGCGATCGTGGTCCGGGGAGTGGTGCAGGCGACGGTGGCCGCGCGCAACGGCGATCGGGGCCCGGCGAACGAGGGGTGCCTCCGACCTGACCCTCGGCGACACCTCGACCCGTTCGGCGCCATCGCGGCCGCCCTCGCCGGCGTCGGGTGGGGTCGGGCGCTGGGTCGCGTTGACCGGCGCCGAACGTCTGCGGCCGTCCTGCTTACGGTGCTCCCGGGCGTCGTCGTTCTCGCGGCAGGCCTGCTCCTCCTGAGGGGTTTCCGGGCGAGCACGGGGCTCAGTCTCGGCGGCGGGACCACCATCCTCCTGCGTCAGGGCGCGCCCTTCGCGCTACCGGACCGGGCCCTGCTCCTCGTGGGCGTGGTGTTCGTGTTCGTCGGACTGCTCAGTCTCGTCCCGCTTCATCCACTGGACGGAAGCCGACTGCTGTTCACGTTGGCCCCGCGGACAGCTGGATGGCAGAAGGCCGAGTACTACCTTGTCGAGCAGAACTACGGCATCGGCGTCCTGCTCGTGCTCCTCGTACCGTTGGGAGGCGGACGTTCGCTCATGCTCACCCTCCTTGACGCGGTCGGCACCCCGCTGGTGCGCCTTGCTACCGGTGGCTGAGCGCCCGGGAGGAGCGGCGCCCAGCGTGCCGACGACCGGGTTCTCTGTCCACCTCGACGTCTTCGACGGACCATTCGACCTCCTCTTGGGGCTCATCGCCAAGCACCAGTTGGACGTCACCGACGTGGCCCTGTCGCAGGTCACCGACGACTTCATCTCCCACATCCGGGCATTGGGCACAGCGTGGGACCTCGGCCAGGCGACCGAGTTCCTGGTCGTCGCGGCGACGCTGCTCGACCTCAAGGCCGCCCGGCTCCTTCCTAGCGGTGACGTCGAGGATGAGGCGGACCTCGAGTTGCTCGAGGCCCGTGACTTGTTGTTCGCCCGCCTGCTCCAGTACCGCGCCTACAAGGAGGCCGCCGCGCACCTGGCGCGCCTGTTCGCCGCGGAATCGCACAGGTATCCGCGCCAGGTGTCCCTCGAGCCGCGTTACGCGGGGCTCCTGCCCGAGGTCCTGCTCGGACTCGGCGCTGAGGAGTTCGCTGCTCTTGCGGCGCGGGTGCTTGCGCCGAAGGCGGATCTGATCGTCGACACCGGCCACGTGCACGGCGGAAGGGTCAGCGTCCGGGAACAGACGGCTCTGCTCACGGAACGTCTCCGCCGCATCGGTGGAGGTTCCTTCAGGACCCTGACCGCTGACTGTGAGTCAACGCTCGAGGTGGTGGCGAGGTTTCTGGGGCTGCTGGAGCTCTATCGCGAGGGCCTGGTCGCCTTCGAGCAGGTGGCGGCGCTGACCGATCTGCACGTGAGATGGACAGGTGGGGAAGATCCCTCCGACCTGGCGTCAGACGCGGCCGGCGCAGAGTGGGACGACGACCCAGGCCCCGCCGCCTCCGGGCCCACCAGCACCCCTCCGGCCACCGTCGCTGCATGCGAAGCCACGGGCCCGGGCGGAGCGGTCATCACAGAGGGAGGAACCCCGTGAGCGCTCCCGACGCTCAGCCCGAACCGTACGCAGCCGCCGATCACACGACCGAGCAGGACCCGCCCGCGCCGGACGCACCTGCGGACGGACAGGCGGACGCACCACCCTTGACGGCCGTCCTCGAGGCGATCCTCCTTGTCGCCGATGAGCCACTGCCCTCGGTGACGCTGGCTCAGGTGTCCGAGCACTCGACAGAGGCCGTCCAGGCCGCCCTGGAGGCCCTGGCGGCCGACTACGACAGCCAGGGACGCGGCTTCGAGCTCCGCCAGGTGGCCGGCGGCTGGCGCTTCTACACGCGGGCCAGCTGCGCACTCTTCGTGGAGCGCTTCGTCCTGGACGGACAACAGGCCCGACTGACGCAGGCTGCCTTGGAGACGCTGGCCGTCATCGCGTACCGACAGCCTGTCAGCAGAGCGCGGGTCGGCGCTGTGCGTGGGGTCAACGTCGATGGCGTCGTACGTACCCTGACCAACAGGGGCCTGGTGGTCGAGGCGGGCGTCGATCAGGACACCGGAGGCATCCTGTATCGGACGTCGCCCCTGTTCTTGGAAAAGCTCGGTCTGCAGTCACTGGGGGAGCTGCCGTCGCTGGCTCCTCTGCTGCCTGACCTCGTCGACGTCGAGCAAGACTTACCTTTGAGTTGACCTTGAGATGGAGCTCCCCTTGTTGGACCAAGAAGGCATCCGTCTGCAAAAGGTGCTGGCCGCGGCCGGCCTGGGTTCTCGCCGCGCATGCGAGGTCCTGATTGAGCAGGGAAGGGTGTCGATCGACGGCGACGTCGTGCGCGAACAGGGACGCCGGGTCGACCCGGAGACTGCCGTCATCCGGGTCGATGACATGCGCATCTCCACGGTGTCGGGCATCGTCCACCTTGCGCTGAACAAGCCTGCGGGCATGGTGACCTCCCTCAGCGACCCCCAGGGGCGCCCGTGCGTGGGCGACCTGGTGCGCGAGCGCAAGGAGCGCCTGTTCCACGTAGGGCGGCTCGATGCAGAGACCGAGGGCCTGTTGCTCCTGATGAACGACGGTGAGCTGGCCCATCGGCTCGCCCACCCGTCCTATCAGGTTCCCAAGACCTACCTCGCTGAGGTGATCGGGCCGGTGGCCCGCGATGTGGGCCGGAGGCTACGAGCCGGAGTGGAGTTGGAAGACGGCCTCGCCTCGGTCGACTCCTTCCGACTGGTGAGCTCGTCAGGCAACCGGGTGATGTTCGAGTTGGTCCTCCACGAGGGCCGCAAGCACATCGTGCGACGGATGTTGGACAGTGTTGGCCACCCTGTCCAGCGCCTCGTACGGACCGCCGTGGGCCCCGTTCAGCTGGGCATCCAGCGCTCCGGTCGGCTGCGTGCCCTGACCCGGGACGAAGTTGCCGGCCTCTACCAGCTCGTCGGGCTCTAACCGGCGGTTGGGGCCGCCGGTGAGGGCCGCCGGTGAGGGTCTCCAGCACTGTTCTGCCCCGCCCCACCTGCTGAGGCGTCCCGCGTCTCAGGGCGTCTCCCACAAGATCGCGCCGTTGTGGTCTCCGTCCCTATCCTTGACAGCGCCTCCGGCACGGCGTCCTCAGGAGGGGCCGGCGACCTCGGGCGGGGCGCCCGTAAAGGCGCTCGCGCAGGGAGCTGGGCCGTGGCGCATCCACCTGGGCTGTGCTGCTGCGTGGCGGAGTGTGCTGCCGGCGACCAAACGGGACTCCATCGATTTCGAGGGCCGGCTGGCGCGAGCCCCATGACGGGACCCCGTGCGGCTCAGGGAACGGGGCTTCGGAGTCGGGTTCCGGGCAGGCACCCCCAGCCGCCGACCCGTGCCCTTGCTCGTGGACCAGGGCGGCGTTTCGACAGGGCCCCGGGACGGTCCGGGCACGCCGACGCCGCCGCCGGCCGCGCCCGATGAGAGGACACGTCGGCGCCCTGAGTGACCACGTCCAGCGTCCTGGCCGGCTCCGGCTGTTGCCGAGCTGCTCTAGCCTTGAATCGATAAAATGGTAAACATGTTTACTAGTACGACACTATGCTTCCGGCGGCGGTCACCCTTGGCTGGTCCGCCCCATTCAAGGCTTGCCCAGGCCCAGCACGCTGCGTTAAAGAGATAAAACCACTTTTGGGTAGCCTCGACCCCCCCGGCATGTCGCTATAAGGTTATGCTTCCTAGTAGCTGAAACTTTCTACAGACTCACCGCTTACCTGACCTGTCAGTGAAGCGTGTTCTGGCTACAGTGACGTGGAGACGGGAGGTGAAGCATGGCCGTGCGAGCTATCCGAGGGGCCATCCAGGTCGACCGCGATGAGCGCAAGGACGTTCTGGACGCGTCGACCGAGCTCCTCGTCGCGGTGCTCGAGCGCAACCAGCTGGACCCCCGTGACCTGATCAGTGTCGTCTTCACCGCGACTCCTGACCTCCGGTCTGAGTTCCCTGCCTACGCGGCCAGGCAGATGGGGATCACTGACGTCCCGCTGCTGTGCGCGACGGAGATCGACGTTCCCGGTGCGATGCCTCGGGTTCTCCGGCTGCTGGCCCATGTGGAAACAGAGCTGCCGCGGTCGGACATCCGACACGTCTACCTACGCGGCGCCTCGGCACTGCGCACGGACCTGCCTACATGAGGCCGGGAACGCCACTCCTGGGCCCACTCCTGGGCCGGCTCCTGGCTCGTGGTCGACATGGCTGACCTTCTCGTGGTGGGTGCCGGCCTGGTCGGAACCTCGGTTGCCCTTGCCCTGCACAAGCATCGGGACGTCGTGGTGACCGACCACAACCCGGCCCACGTCAGCCTTGCGCTGGAGCGAGGCGCTGGGCGGAAGTGGGACGGCACCGAACCGGCAGACCTCGTGCTGCTCGCCATCCCACCGAGGCAGATCGCTGGCGAGCTACGGCGACTTCAAAGACTGGGCATCAGCCAGATGTGGAGTCATTGCAGTTCCTCCCAGTCTAGGGTTCAGCGTGAGGTCGAGACGCAGAACTCACTTCCCGCCAGAGTGTGCGGTGGACATCCCATGGCCGGCAGCGAGCGGTCGGGGCCGCAGGCAGCTGCTGCCCGGCTGTTCCAGGGCCGTCCGTGGATCGTGTGCGCCGGCACGAGCACTGACCTCGACGTGAGGGACGCGGTCGAGTCCCTGGCACGCGACTGCGGAGCGCATCCGGTGCGGCTCGACCCTGCCGAGCACGACCGTGCCGTCGCTCTCGTCAGCCACCTCCCTCAGCTGGCGTCCAGTGGCGTCGCTGCCCAACTGCTCGGGCGTGCCGAGTCGGTACGCGCCACGGCGGGGCCGGGACTACGTGACACCACGCGGATCGCCGCCAGCGCGCCGAACCTGTGGGAGGAGGTCCTCGGCGACAACGCCGGAGAGGTCGCACCGCTGCTCAAGGCGCTCGCGGACGACCTCGCCGCCGCCGCGGATGCCCTCGAACGGCACGCCGCCGGAGACCCCGCGGCGTTGGGCGAGGTGGTCGCGCTGCTGGCACGCGGGCAAGCCGGCCGGGCCCTTGTCCCCGTCAAGCGGGGCGAACACGACGCGGACTTCCTACCGGTGGCTGTGTCCCTGCCCGACAAGCCCGGGCAGCTGGCGGCGCTGCTTGCTACCGCCGCCGGCGCAGGAGTCAACGTCGAGGACGTCCGGCTCGAACACCTTGCCGGGCGACCGCGGGGCCTGGTGGAGCTGCAGGTCGTGCCGGGGGAGCGTAACCAGCTCCGGGCTGCCTTGGTCGCCGGCTCGTGGGAACTTGTCGACTAGGCGCTAAAACTCTCCCGACGGTGCACGCAGTCGGGCCGGTAGCCTGCCGACCAGCCGGACCGGCGGCCGAAGGACCGGTCCCCTCTCGTTCGGAGACCGGCATGAGCGCGCCCGTGCGGCGGGTTGTCGCGATCGACGGACCGTCCGGGTCGGGCAAGAGCACCGTCGCCCGCGGGGTCGCCAAGGCATTGACATGGCGTTATGTCGACACTGGCGCCACCTATCGGGCCGCGACGCTTGCGGCCCTTCGGGGGGGATTGGACCCCCGCTGCGCGAGCGGCGAGGCGCTGGGTGCCCTTGTGGGGGCACTCACGGCGCGAGCAGCAATTGAGCTGTCGACGGACCCCGACGACACCCGGGTACGGCTTGACGGTACCGACGTAACGACCGAGATACGCGGTCCTGAGGTCACAGCGGCCGTCAGCGCGCTCAGCGCGTTGCCTGAGGTGCGCCTGATGGTCGTGGACCTCCAACGCGCGCTGATCGGTGCCGGGGGCTGCGTCGTCGAGGGGCGGGACATCGGCACCGTCGTCCTCCCCGAGGCGGCGCTCAAGGTCTACCTCGACGCGGCCCCCACCGTCAGGGCGCGTCGCCGTGCCAAGGAACCGGAAGCCGGTGTGGGGCGGACCGGCGGAGGAGCGGTCCAGGTGGACGACGTCTTGGCCGACCTCGCGAGGCGGGACGGACTCGACAGCACCCGGCCCACGAGCCCCCTTCAGGCCGCGCCCGACGCGGTTCACCTCGACTCGAGCGCTCTGTCCGCCGTTCAGGTGATCGAGGCCGTGCTGCGGTTGGCTGCGCGGGTCGGGCTGGTCGGCGACGCGGGGTGAAGATCGGCCCGGTCGCCCCCGTCCGCGC
>JALYIZ010000010.1 GCA_030775505.1 Actinomycetota bacterium
GCCCAGGCGAACCGGCCGTACCTGCCGCACCGGCCGCACCCGCCCGGCGCAAGGCCATCGAGCTGCCCACGCCGAGCGCCACCTCGCGCGCGCCCAGCATCTGCACCGCCCACGTGACACGTCCTGCGCTGGCCGAGTCGACGCCCAGGACGCCCGGCAGGGACGTGGGTTTGGCGATCATCACTGCGCCGATGCCGGCCCGTCCCCAGGACAGGCGCTGCAGTGCTGGGCTGTCCGAGGAGAGCAGGCGAAGGAGTAGTGCCCCGACGCGGGGGGAACGACGTCCAGCGAGTGGCGGCATGACGATCTCCTGGTCCTCGGGGCGGGTCGGTGGGAATCCTCGCAGGCCTCCGTTCGTTGGGCTCGTACAGAACACCGACCTGGAGGCAACCCATGAGCGACCGCGTCCTGCGAGGCACCCGCCTCGGGGCGGTGAGCTATGAAAGCGACCGGCACACCGAGTTCGCCCCGCGCCTGCGAACTGCCTACGACTGCCCGCGTGGCCATGAGACCACCGTGCCCTTCGCGGCAGAGGCGGACATTCCGCCTTCCTGGGAGTGCCGCATCTGCGGTGCTACCGCGCTGCTTCGCGACGCCGAGCAGCCTGAGGCCAAGAAGGTGAAGCCGGCCCGGACCCACTGGGACATGCTTCTTGAGCGCCGGAGCACGAGCGAGCTCGAAGAGGTGCTGGCGGAACGGCTCGCCGTCCTTCACGAGCACCAGGGCAAGGTGAAGGCGGCAGCCAAGTCGGCCGAACGTGACCGGAAGAAGAGCGCCTGACACACAGCCGACGCGCCGCTCCGTCGCTGCTGGGCCGCGTCCTCACGACCCCTGAGGACGTGGCCCAGTGTCATGTGGCGGGATGACCTCACCGTCGACAACCTCGTGCTGCGCTGGCCCACGAGACGGCGCCCGTCCCATCACGAGGCGGCCAAGCACGGTGCGCCCCCATAACAGCCGACGCAGCAGGGCCCGGGTCGGCGGCAGGACGCAGACCAGACCGACGACGTCGGTGAGGAACCCGGGCGCGATCATCAACGCACCCCCGAAGATCACGAGAGCGCCGTCCGCGACCTCGCGGGTCGGGAGCCGGCCGTCCGAGACAGCACGCCGGAAGGCAGCCCACGTGCGACGTCCCTCGCGCCTGAGCAGCGCCGCGCCGACGACCGCGTCGAGCACGAGAAGGATCAGGGTGGGCAGCACACCGATGACCTCGCCCACCTTGACGATGACGTAGATCTCAGCGATGGGCACACCGACAAGGAGGAGGACGAGCAGGAGCGGCACGGCTAGGCCGCCGGCCCGGCTGGCCCTGAAGCCCCTGGTCCGGCCGCCACGGCCGACCCCACCGGACGCCGCCCGCGGGACCTCCCGCTGCGCAGCCCCCACCACGTCACCCGCCAGAGGGCCTCAAGGACGATGGACCGGCTCATCTTGGACTCACCGCGTTCGCGTTCCACGAAGGTGATCGGCACCTCGACGACCCGGTAGCCGCTGCGCCATGCCTGCCAGACGAGGTCGACCTGGAAGCAGTAACCCTGCGAGGCCACGGCAGCGAGGGGCAACGCATCGAGGACGCCGCGGCGGTAGGCCCGGTAGCCGCCGGTGGCGTCCGCGAGCGGCAGCCCCAGCATCACCCGGGTGTAGGCATTGCCTCCTCGGCTGAGCAGCTCTCGGGACTTGGGCCAGTTCCGGACTTCGCCCCCGGGTATCCAACGGCTGCCGAGAACGACATCGGCGCGCTCCAGCGCGACGAGGAGTCGGGGAAGCTGCTCAGGGGCGTGCGAGCCGTCCGCATCCATCTCGACGACGACGTCATAGCCGTTCGCCCTGGCCCACGCGAACCCAGCGATGTAGGCCGCTCCCAGGCCCGCCTTCGTCGTCCGGTGCAGCACGTGCACCCAGGCCTGCTGGGCGGCGAGGTCGTCCGCGAGTTCCCCGGTGCCGTCGGGACTGCTGTCGTCGACGACCAGCAGGTCTGCGTCCGGAACGGCGGCATGGAGGCGCTCCGCGATCACCGTGAGGTTGTCACGCTCGTTGTACGTGGGAACGATGACGAGAACCCGGCCGATGGTCACCGGTGCACCCCACGGACGGCGACGCCGCATGCGGCGGCGCTGGCGAGGGCCAGGGCGACCTCAGGCCAGGCCCCTGCCTGCATGGCTGGGGTGAGGGAGCTTCGGAGCGGCAGGCGCCGCACGAGCAGGTCCGGCTCCTGGAACGCCGAGCGGCCCAGCACCGTCCCGTCAGGCGCGATGACGGCACTGATCCCGCTGGTCGCCGCGACGAGGACTGCGCGGCCGGTCTCGACCGACCGCAGCCTGCCCATCGCCAGTTGCTGGCTCGACTCGCCGCTGCGCCCGAACGTCGCGTTGTTGGTCTGCACGACGAGCAGTTTTCCCCCTCCCCTCACGACGTCACGCACCAGCCCGTCGTAGGCGATCTCGAAACAGATGACGTCGCCGACCACGACCGGTCCGCGAGCGGTCCTGCCGACGCTCAGTACCCCGGCTCCGTGCCCGGCCAGGAAGTCCCGCGGGATCAGCTCCGCCTTGCTGGTCAGCGCGTCCACCAGCGCCCGGAAGGGGAGGTACTCGCCGAAGGGGACGGGGTGTCGTTTCACATACATCGCGCCTGGGCCCGCCACGGGGTCCCAGACGATGCCCGCGTTGCGCACGTAGCGACCAGGTCCGTCGAGCACCGCCCCCACCAGGACAGGCACTCCGATGTCAGCCGCGGCCGCGCTGATGGCCTCCCCCGCTGCGCGATCGAGCAGCGGATCGATGTCCGAGCTGTTCTCCGGCCAGATGACCAGATCCGGCGCGGGCAACCGGCCGGCACGCACCTGCACGGCAAGTGCGTGGGTCTGGCGGACATGCCTGTCGAGCACCGCGGCACGCTGTGCGTTGAAGGCCAGGCCCAGACGAGGAACGCTCCCTTGGATGACCGCCACGGTCACGGGGGGCCCCGACGCCGGCAGCGGGACGAGACGGGAAGCGAGGCCGATGCCCCCGGCCAGGACTACCCAGGCGACCAGCGCTCGGCGCGGCATCCGCGTTCGCTGGGCCAGGAGGAGGAGGACACCACCGATGAGGGCCGTGGCGAAGGTGACCAGCGGCGCGCCCGCCAAAGACGCCAGCGGGAGGAGGGCATTGTCCCCGCCCGCGAAGGCGAGCCGGCCCCAGGGAAAGCCGCCGAACGGCAGTCGCGACCGCAGCGCCTCCTCGGCCACCCAGAGACAAGCGACCCACACCGGGGCTGCCCGGAGCTCGGCCGTCAGGGCAAGGGCGGCCCCCAGCAGGGCGAAGAAGGCAGCCTCGAGGAGGGCAAGGGCCAGCCAGGCAGCCGTGCCGGCCACCGCTCCCGACCAGTGCAAGAGGGGGAGGAAGAAGCCGAGACCGCCGAGACCGCCGAGCAGTGCTCCTCGCGGGAGAGAGCGGCTCCGGCACGACCATGCCAGTCCGGCGACGCAGAAGGGCGCCAGCCACCACCAGCCGAACGGCGGAAACGCCAGGACGAGGACGAGGCCCGCGGCAGGGGCGACGACAAGGGCCGCCCGCGCGTGCGGGGCGGCGGTTCCAGGTGGGTGGCCGCTGGCAGCCCCCGAGTCGGGGGCTGCCGCGACGAGGTCCACAGGACCATCCTGCCGTCCCACCAGGGCGGGTGCTGGGCGAGGGACCCGGCGACTCCTTCGGACCGACCGGACGGAGGTCTGGCTGACCTCGTCCGGCCGTTGTCTACTGGGTCGCCGGGCCCCTGCCCCGGATCGCACCCCCCACGTACCGCGTCTCCCCCGCCCTTCGCGCGTCCTCCTGGAGCTGGCGTCGGATGCCCAGGAAGTCGCGGTCTCGGCGGGACGTTCACGGCCCGTCCCTGGTGGACCGAGCGGGAGGTTATCGAGTACGGCCGTGGCGCTGTCAACATGCCTCTGACCTGCGCATTCACCGTGTTTTCGCAGGTCAGGCAGCGTGTGTCCGTTTGCCCTCCGTTCGGCTCTTGACTTCCTGCTTGCTACCTGCAGAACACCTCCTGGCCACGCACAACAGTCCGCAGGCACAGTGGGTCGGGCAGGTCAAGGGAGGGCAGCGCCAGTTCCGTGTCGATGGTGAGACCCCCGGTGACGCCCTGCCAGACCGCGAAGGTCGCCGGGGCTCCCACGACGACGCGACCGGCGTTCGCCGGCACCGCCGGGCCGGCGGCCTCCCAGCCTCCTCGGGTGTGGGCGGCGAAGGCAGCTCCGTAACCGATCCCGCTCCCGGCGGTGCGGTGGTTCACCGCCGCTCGGATCGTCCCCCACGGATCCAACGGAGTCACCGGAGCGTCTGAGCCGAAAGCCAGTCGGACACCCGCCGACTCCAGAGCGTTGAGGGGATTCATGGACAGGGCCCGCTCAGGGCCGAGGCGTTTGGCATACATCCCTGTGGGGCCACCCCAGCGCGCATCGAAGGCCGGCTGCACACTTGCCACCACGCCCAGCCGGGCAAGCTCGGCGATCTGAGGGCCGGTGACCATCTCGGCGTGCTCCACGCGATGCCGGGCGCCTCGCATCGTGTCCAGCCCCAGCTCTTCCGCGCTCCGTGCGAAGCCCGCCAGGACCTGCGCCAGCGCCCCGTCGCCGATGGCGTGAAAGCCGGCCTGCACATCGGCCCGGGTACACGCGGTCACGTGCGCGGCCACCTCGTGCTCATCGAGATACGGGGGCGGGGTTCCGCTGCCCGCCTCGACGTCCGCGTAGGGGGACGAGAGGCAGGCCGTGTGGCTGCCCAGCGAGCCGTCCGCGAACAGGTCCCCTGCCGCCCCCCTGGCACCAAGGGCGCGGGCCCGCTCGATGCCGTGGAGCTCGCCCCAGTAGCCGATCACATCCGGCCCAGGCTCGGCGCGCGTGAGGAGGAGCACGAAATCCTCCTCACCTGCGATCTCGGGGCCCCCACACTCGTGGACGCAGCCGATCCCGAGCTCGGCCGCCCGGCGCAGCATCGCGCTCTGGGCCGCCGCGCGCTCCCGTGGGCGCAGAGACTCATAGGCCGCCCGGCGCAGCACATGGTGCGCGTCCTGCCGCACCAGTCCCTCTCCCAGGTAGCCCGGCAGGGACTGTGCGCGTCCTGCGAGGGACAGAAGCGCGCTCGAGACCACGGCGGAGTGCACGTCGGTGCGCGACAAGTAGACGGCGCCCCCATAGCTGGCCCGGTCAAGTTCGGCGGCGGTCGGTGGCCGGGCCTCGGGCCACGCCGTTTCATCCCAGCCAGTCCCGATGACCGGGCCTCCCCGTGCGGCCCGTGCGGCTCGCTCGACTCGGTCGAGGACGACGGCGAGCGACGGCACGTCCGTGAGGTCGAGACCCGTCAGGGCCAGCCCTGTGGACGTGGCGTGAACATGCGCATCGACGAAGGCCGGCGCCAACCAGCCGCCGTCGAGATCGACCACCACCTGTGGGCTGAGCTGGTCGGCAGCCTCGTCGCTGCCGATCCAGGCGAAGAGGCCCCGGTCGACGAGGACAGCGGTCGCGCGAGCATCCGCCGAGCGGACCCGGCCACGGCGGTAGAGGGTCCCAGCCACTCCGCCAGCCTACGGCGGAATGACGTCCGTGAATCAGCCCGACATTCGGGAGATTCGCCCGCTCAGGTGACCGTTCAGTCATGATTCTCCCGGTAGGCTGGGTCAATGACGACAGTCGTACCAGCACCAGGCCGGGGCTCCACTCTCGCCGCCGCCGACGTTCATGGGGAGTTGGGTCGGCACCTGCTCGTCGACGGGTTCAGCTTCGTGCTCGACCTTGAGCGCTCGCAGGGGTCCCACCTGGTAGACCAGCGCGACGGCACCTCCTACCTCGACCTGTTCACGTTCTTCGCCTCGAGCGCTCTGGGCATGAACCACCCCGCTCTGGCCCAGGACCCGGCCTTCGCCAAAGAGCTGCTGCGTGCCGCCATCAACAAGCCGAGCAACTCAGACGTCTACACCGTGGAGATGGCTCGCTTCGTGTCGACCTTCGCCAGAGTCTTGGGCGATCCTGAGCTGCCGCACTTGTTCTTCGTCGAGGGTGGGGCCCTCGCGGTCGAGAACGCGCTGAAGGTTGCCTTCGATTGGAAAAGCCGCTGGAACGAGGCACACGGAGTGGACCCGGCGCTCGGGACCAAGGTGCTGCACCTGCGGCATGCCTTTCACGGACGCGGCGGCTACACCCTGTCGCTCACCAACACCGACCCTGTCAAGACCGCCCGCTTCCCACAGTTCGAGTGGCCCAGGATCCCGTCGCCCTACCTGACACCCGGGACGGATCCGGTCGTGCGGGAGAGGGAAGCCCTCGATGCCGCCCGAGCCGCCTTCGATGCCCATCGCCACGACATCGCGTGCTTCATCATGGAACCCATCCAGGGCGAGGGGGGAGACCACCACTTCCGCCCGGAGTTCTTGCAGGCGATGCTCGCGCTCTGCCACGCCAACGACGCGCTGTTCGTGCTTGACGAGGTGCAGACCGGCTGCGGCCTGACGGGAACCCCTTGGGCGTACCAGCAGCTCGGGGTCCACCCCGACGTCGTCGCCTTTGGAAAGAAGACCCAGGTGTGCGGTGTGATGGCCGGTGGTCGTGTCGATGACATCCCGGACAACGTCTTCCGCGTCTCCTCGCGCATCAACTCGACGTGGGGCGGCAACCTCACCGACATGGTCCGGGCCCGGCGGATTCTCGAGGTCATCGAGACCGACGGACTGATCGCCCGGGCCGGGCTCGCGGGAGAGCACCTTCGGCGGCTGCTGACCGGCCTGGCTGACCGGCACGCCGCGGTCTCGGGGGTCCGCGGTCAGGGCCTGATGTGCGCCTTCTCCTTGCCGAACGGTGTCATCAGGGACACGGTGATCCACGAGCTGAGGGAGTCCGAGCATGTCCTGCTCCTAGGGTGTGGTGCCCGTAGCCTGCGATTCAGGCCGGCCCTGACGGTCACGGTGACCGAGCTGGAGGCAGGCGTGGCAGCTCTGGACCGCGTGCTGACCCGGATGGAGTCCTGATGTCCCTCGTGACCTCCTACGTGGGTGGCGAACACCTCACGGGTACCGGCCCGACGGTTGCCACCACCAATCCGGCACAGCTCGACGACGTGATCGCGGACGTCTCCCTGGCCAGCTCTGACCAGTTGGTCTCCGCGTTCCGGGCGGCCCGTGCAGCCCAGCCGGCTTGGGCGGCAACACCGGCACCGGTCCGGGGACGGGTCATCGCCGCCATCGGCCGGCTCGTGGAGGCCAACGCCGAGGTCTTGGCGGACCTCGTGGTCCGGGAGGTGGGTAAACCTCGCGCCGAGGCAGCAGGCGAGGTCCAGGAGATCATCGACACCTGCGACTTCTTTCTCGGGGAGGGCCGTCGCCTCTACGGGCAGACCGTGCCTTCCGAGATGCGCGACAAGCAGTTGTTCACGTTCCGCGCGCCCGTCGGCGTGGCCGGGATCATCACGGCCGGCAACTTCCCGGTCGCTGTGCCGTCCTGGTATCTCGTGCCCGCACTGCTCTGCGGGAACACCGTCGTCTGGAAGCCGGCCGAGTACGCCGCGGCACTCGGGAGTGCCCTGACGCGCATCTTCCAGGCCGGCGGTCTCCCCGCCGGTGTGCTCAACACCGTGCAGGCGGACGGGGCAACCACGTTCGAGGGACTCACCCAGGCGCTCGAGCTCGGCCTGGTCAACAAGATCGGGTTCACCGGGTCAACCGAGGTCGGGATGCGCATCGGCGAGCTCGCCGGCCGCCACCTCCAGACACCCTGCCTGGAACTCGGCGGCAAGAACCCTCTGGTCGTGATGCCGGACGCCGACCTCGACCTGGCCGCCGACGGCGCCCTCTTCTCGGGCTTCGGCACTGCCGGGCAGCGGTGCACGTCGCTCGGCGTCGCGATCGTGCACGACGACGTCTACGACGCCTTCGTCGGTCGGTTCGTGGCACGCGTCGCCGCGGCTCGGATCGGCGACCCGCGCCAGGACGTGCTGTACGGTCCGATGCTGTCCGAGCGTTTCCTTCAGTCGTTCGAGAAATGGCTCGGCGAGATCCAGCCGCACCACACCGTGCACGGGTCATCCGGCACCGGCCGGATCACCCGCGACAACCCACGCGACGGTTTCGTCGGTGACCCGGACGCAGGCGCCTACGCGCACCCGACGGTCGTCACGGGGGTTCGATCCGAGGACGCCCTGTACCGCAACGAGACGTTCGGTCCCCTCGTGCCGGTGATGCGCTTCAGCAGCGTCGACCAGGCAATCGAGCTTGCGAACGGCCATGGTTACGGCCTGTCGTCTGCCATCTACACGAGGGATGCCGCTACGGCCTTCCGGTTCCGCGAGCGGGTCACCGCCGGCATGGTGTCGGTCAACAATTCGACCTCGGGGGCGGAGGCTCACCTTCCTTTCGGCGGGAACGGGAAGTCGGGGAACGGTTCGCGGCAGAGCGGGGTGTGGGTGCTCGACCAGTTCACCCGCTGGCAGTCGATGAACTGGGACTACGCCGGCAAGCTCCAGAAGGCGCAGATGGACACCGAGGAGGCCGGCGCCTCCGCCGGGGCCGACCCCCTGTTCCGGCTGGCCTGACCGGGTGGGCTGACCAGGTGGGCAACCAGGTGGGCAACCAGGTGGGCAACCAGGCGGGCAACCAGGCGGGCAGGGCGCGCGGACTGTGGACAGCCGCGCTGTACCTGTCCGTCGCGGCCGTGAGCGGCGTGCGTCTCGCGAGCTGGCTGGGGCTCGGGTACCTGGCGCGGGGGGTCGCCCAGGCGTACGGACCCAGGCAGTTCCTGGTCACCGCCCTGGTGATTCTGGTTATGGGCGTCTGTCTCGACGGCGCGGTGCGGGCCTGGCGTTCGGGCACCACGGGATCCGCGGGCCGGCTCGCCGCGGTCTGCGCGGTGGCGCTGGCGCTCTACGCCCGCCCCCACACCTGTCCGTGCACAACGAGGGCGTTTCTGACGAGCGAGCCCCTCCCCGGCCCGGGCCGGGACACAGCAGTGCTGCTGGCCGCCGCCGCCAGCGCCGCGGCACTGCTGACCGGGGCCGCCGTGTGGCGGGCCAGGAGAGCGGCTCCCCCGGGCGGTACGGTGCCAGGCCCTGGTGGCACCGATGAGTGGAGTTGAGCCCGTGAGCCTGGATCCCTGCGTCACCAACCCCGACCACTACAAGGTCGTGTTCGAGAACGAGCGGGTCCGTGTGCTGGAGTACAAGGACAAGCCCGGTGACCGCACGACGCCGCACGAGCACCCGGACAGCGTCATGTACACGCGCAGCGCGTTCCGGCGCCGGCTGTACTCCGCCGACGGAGGCGAGCGCGAGGTGGAGATGCCAGCGGGGCTGATCGGCTGGCTCCCGGCGCAGGAGCACTCGGGACACAACATCGGCGACACCGACACCCACGTGATCTTCGTGGAACTCAAGGAGGGCGGGAGCGCCCCCACCGCAGAGCTGGGGCCATCCGGCGGCTGAGCAGGTGGGGTCAGCCGGCAGCCCGGTACCACCTGGGTGAGGTGTTGGGCGGCGGGGTGAAGGCTGCCTTCACCACCAGCATGCGCGGCTGGCTGGACGCCACCGCCGCCGCGAGCGCCCGGGACAGCCCGCCGACGGTGACCTGCTCCGCGTCGACGCGGAAGGAGCGCGCGAGCGCCACGAAGTCCGGCGGCTCCAGGTCGCAGCCCACCGGTTCCTCGCCGTCCTTGCGGAAGTCGTACGAGAGCATCCCGTAGCCGCCGTCGTCCACGAGCACCACCGTCAGCGGCAGCCTCTCCTGCGCCGCGGTCGCGAGGTCGCCGCACGCGAACAAGAACCCGCCGTCGCCGACCAGCGAGACGGCCGGCCGGCCGGAGAGGCTGGCACCCAGGCCGGCTGGGAAGCCGAATCCGAGCGTCCCCCAGCCCACCGGGTAGGCCAGGCCGCGAGCGTGCCGCACCCGGCCGAAGCCGCCGTACCAGTAACCGGCGATGCACATGTCGGCGAGGACGACCGCATCCTCGGGCAGACCCGCCTCAAAGGCATCAAGGAAGGCGGTCTCAGGGCCGGCGTAGAGCTCGCGGCCCGCCGGTCGGGTGAACCACGGTTGCCGGCGCGGGGCGGCGTAGAGACCGGCCAGCAGTGCCTCCAGGACGTCGCGCACGTCCCCAGCCAGCCAGACGTCCGGCAGGAGGTTGACGGGCTCCGCCAGGTCGACGGTGACGACCGCGGGCGGGGCTGGCTGACGGAACCCCTGGGTGTTCATGGCGTCCAGGTCGCTGCCCAGCACCACCACGAGGTCCGCGGCGTCCCACAGCTGCCCTGCCTCGGGAACCTGTGGCGGCAACGGTACGAGCGCCGGGTGGTCGGGCGCAAGGATCCCGCGGCCGCCGTACGACGTCAGGACGGGAGCCCCGCACCAGGTGGCCAGCTGGGCAACGTGGTCGCTCGCACCGGCGGCACTTGCCCCCCCGCCTGCCCAGATCAGCGGTCGTCGGGCCTGGGCAATCAGATCGATGGCTGCGGCGAGGCCGGCATCGTCGGGCCAGCCGGGATCAGGCGGCGGGTGGCCGGGTGGCGCGCCCGCGACGGGCATCGTGGATGTCATCGACAGGAAGTCTGTGGGCACCTCGACGTAGACCGGCCGTCTCGGCATCCGCATCGCCAGCCGTCCCGCCGCCACCACGTCGTCGTAGAGACGCTCGAGCGCACCGACCCGAAGACAACCCTTGGTCACGGGGCGGAAGAACGAGGCCTGATCTGTCGTCTCGTGCAGCACGCCGCGAAACCTCCCCGGCTGACGAACGGTCGAGGGGATGTCGGTCGCGATCACCAGCACTGGCGAATGGCAGGCCCAGGCTTCCCCGGTCGCAGTCACAACGTTGGCTGCCCCCGGTCCGGTGGTCGTCAGCGCGACGCCGAGGCGGCCCGTGGCGCGCGCGTACCCGTCCGCCGCGTAGCCCGCAGTCTGCTCGTGACGGACCCCCACCAGCCGGATCCCGCTGCCGGGGAACGCCTTCCAGGCAGCCAGGTTATGCACGCCCGGCAGGCCGAAAGCGACCTCTACTCCCAACTCGCGCAGCGCGGCGACCAGTACCTCACCCCCCGTCGCCACGGGTCACCTGCTCCCTCTGCTCCGCGGACAACCCGAGTGCGCGCAGGATCTCGTCCGTGTGCTCGCCGAGCAGGGGCGGAGCGGACCGGATCCGCGGACGCTCCCCGTCCAGGCGCAGGGGCGACCCGACCAGTCGGACCGCTCCCGCGGGGTGTGGCAGCTGCTGGATCTGGCCGTTCGCCACCATCTGCGGGTCCTCCTGCAGCGACGCAAGGTCCTGGACGGGCGCGCAAGGGACCCCGGCCGCGTCGAGGATCGTCGACCACTCCCCCACCGTTCGCCGGTTCAGCCGCTGGGTGAGAGCTTCGGTGAGAGCGCGGCGGTCAGCGACACGGCCGGCGTTGCTGGCCCAGTGGGGCTCCGGCGAGAGCCCGAGCGCACGGCACAGCGCGGCGAATTGGGCATCGTTGCCCGCGCCCACGACAAGGGGGCCGTCGCTGCACGGCAATGGCCCATACGGGGCGAGGTTGGGATGGTCATTTCCCGTGAAGGTCGGAACCTGGTCCCCGATCAGCGCGTTACTCGCCTGGTTGACCAGGGTGGCCACGGCCGCCTCGAGCAGACCCACCTCCACCCGCAGGGAACGGCCGGCCACCAGCCCGGCGAGCGCGCCCACCGCGGCGTAGAGCCCGCTCACGACGTCGGTGATTGCCACGCCGACTTTCGTGGGGCCGTCCGTACCGGTCACCGACATCAGGCCACTGCGCGCTTGGGCCATGACGTCGTAGCCCGGCTTCGCACCGTCAGGTCCGTCGCCCCCCGCGCCGCGCACAGACACCCACACGGCATCCGACGCCTCCCGGATGTCAGCGAGGCCGAGGTGAACCAGATGGTGCGGCAGGAAGTTCTCGACGACCACGTCAGCCGCCGCCGCCAGTCGGGACACCACCTCGCGAGCGGCCGGCCGGCTCAGATCCAGCTCCAGCGAACGGCGGTCCCGGTTAACGGCGAAGAAGTAGGTCGCGTCATCACCATGGAAGGGCGGGCCCCAGTGACGCGTGTCGTCGCCGAAACGCGGGCGTTCCACCTTCAGCACGTCCGCGCCCAGATCGGCGAGCACCATGCAGCAATACGGACCTGCGAGCACCCGGGACAGATCGAGCACGCGGACTCCGGCCAGCGGCCCCGCCGATGCCTCTACCGAGGGCCAGCCTGGGCCCTCGGCGAGGGTCTCCACGAGATCGGGCACGCTGTCACGCTGTCACAGACGCTGTGACGCCAGGCGGCGCGACTCGCCAGGACCACCGGGGTCGTGATGGCCCCGCGGTTCACTCGCCCGGTGGGATGGCTCCGCGGTCCTCCCAGGGCGTGCTCAGCACCACCGTCGTCCGGGTGGCAACCTGGGCGGCCGCCCGGATCTCCTGAAGGAGGGCCTCCAGGTCGCCTGGCGAGGCGACACGGACCTTGAGGATGTAGCTCTCCTCGCCGGCCACG
The DNA here is from genome assembly GCA_030775505.1 of Actinomycetota bacterium. Next base: position 12,496 of record JALYIZ010000010.1, read on the forward strand.
CTATGACAGGCCTCAATGGCCGCCAGGTGCGAGAGTCGCTCAGGGGCGTCATCCGGAGCCGCCGGGTCGATCGGACTGATCGACACGAAGGCGGTGAGTGCGAGCCCTGTGCTGATGGGCTCGACCCTCGCCCGGTAGCCGCTGATGACGCCACGCTGCTCCAGCCTGCGAACCCGTTGGTGCGCCGCCGAGGTGGACAGGCCCGTTTCACGAGCAAGGTCCGCGAAACTGCGCCGCCCGTCGCTGACGAGCAAGGCGAGCAGTTCCCGGTCGACCGCGTCGAGGTCGCTCATCGCGGCGCGAGGGACCGACCGATCACCAACCGCTGGACCTGGTTGGTGCCCTCCACGATCTGCAGGACCTTCGCGTCACGCAAGTAGCGCTCCGCCGGGAAGTCCTCCACGTAGCCGTACCCACCGAGCACCTGTACCGCGTCCGTCGCCACCCGCATGGCGGTGTCGGAGGCGAAGAGCTTCGCCATCGCCGCCTGCGGACCAAAGGGCAGGCCGGCGTCCTTGAGGCGAGCCGCCGACAGGTAGAGCGCCCGCGCTGCCGCTACCTGCGTCGCCATGTCGGCCAGCAGGAACGACAGACCCTGGAAGTCGGCGATGCGCTGCCCGAACTGCCGCCGCTCGTGCGCGTAGCTCACCGCAAGGTCCAGAGCCGCCTGGGCGAGCCCGACCGAGACAGCGCTGATCCCCAGCCGGCCGCCGTCAAGTGCCGCCATGGCGATGCGGAAGCCGCTCCCCTCCTCCCCGAGCAAACGGTCGGCTGGCACGCGCGCACCCTCGAAGACCAGCGAGGCGGTATGACTGGAGCGCATCCCCATCTTGCGTTCGGGGTTCTGGGGCAGCAGCCCGGGCGTCCCCGCCTCGGCCAGGAGGCAGGAGATCCCCTTGGGCCCGTCGACTCCGGTCCGGACCATCACGTTGTAGAAGTCGGCTTGGCCGCCGTGGGTGACCCACGCCTTGGTGCCGTTGACGACGTAGTCGTCGCCGTCACGGACCGCACGCGTGGTCAGGGCCGCGGCGTCGGAGCCACTGCTGGCTTCCGACAGGCAGTACGCGCCGAGCAGCTCGCCGCCGACCATGTCAGGCAACCAGCGCTGCCTCTGGGAGTCGCTGCCGAAGGCCGACAGCGGGAAGCAGGACAGGGTGTGCACGCTCACGCCGAGCCCGACGGCCTGCCAGCCCCGGCTGAGCTCCTCTACGACCTGCAGGTAGACCTCATAGGGCTGACCGCCGCCGCCGTAGCGCTCCTCGTACGGCAGGCCGAGTAGTCCTGCCTTGCCCAATGTCAGGAACAGCTCGCGAGGGAACTCCGCACGCTCCTCCATCCCGGCGGATCGCGGCGCGACTTCGCCGTCGGCCAAGTCCTTGGCCAGCCCGAGGAGTGCCTCGGCCTCCGGGGTCGGCAGGCTGCGCACGACGGGCGGCATGACTCTCCAACGGCTCAGTTGCCTCGGGTTGCAGGCTTCAGGCTATTCGGTGGCAGGCTCGCGGAATGACCGGACGGCTGATCCTGCTCGACGCGCCCTCCCTGTGGTACCGCGCGTTCCACGGCGTACCGGAGTCGGTGACCGCGCCGGACGGTTCGCCCGTCAACGCCGTCAGGGGCTACCTGGACCTGCTCGCCAGGATCATCAAGGACACCCGGCCGACGCGGCTCGTCGCCGCTGTGGACCTCGATTGGCGACCGGCCTTCCGCGTAGCGGCGGTGCCGAGCTACAAGCTGCACCGGACCACGGAGGGAGGTGCTGAGGCTGAGCCGCCCGCCCTGGCCGGGCAGGTCGCGGTCATCCTCGAGGTCCAGGAGGCGATCGGGCTGGCGTGTGTGGGGGTACCGGGGTACGAGGCAGATGACGTGCTGGGCACGCTGGCGACCAGGGCCACCGGGCCGACCGACGTCGTCACCGGCGACCGCGACCTGTTTCAACTGGTTCGCGATGATGCTCCGGTGCGGGTCTTGTACACCGTCGAGAAGCTGCGGCCCTACGACGAGGCCGCCGTGACGGCGCGCTATGGCATCCCCGGCCGGGCCTACGCTGACTTTGCCGTGCTGCGTGGTGACCCCAGCGACGGACTGCCGGGCGTGAAGGGGGTGGGCGAGAAGACCGCGGCCGCCCTGGTGAGCAGGTTCGGCTCGGTCGAGGCCCTTCTCGAAGCCGTCGACTCAGGCGTCCCGGACGGCTTTCCGGCGGGCGCCCGCGCCCGGCTGGAGGCATCGCGGGACTATCTCGCCGTCGCCCCAGCGGTGTCCCGCACGGTCAACGACCTGAGCCTGCCGGTGTTCGATGACCGGCTGCCGGCGACCCCCCAGGACCCCGGCCGAGTGGTGGCCCTGGCCGACCGATGGGGGCTGGACGGACCGCTCGGACGCCTGCTGGGCGCGCTTGCTCTCGCCGCCGGCTGACACAAACGCCCCTGGGCGTGGCGGGTGTTTCGGACGCGCCACGGAACACCGAGTGGCAGACTGCTACCCGTGGGTAACAAAGCGTTCTCCGCCCGGACGCGAATCGCCGATCTCCACGACGCCGCTGCCGAGCCCGTCGACGTCCTGGTCGTCGGGATGGGGGCCACCGGTGCTGGGGTCGCCCTCGACGCGGCGAGCCGAGGCCTGCGAGTCGCGGTGGTCGACAAGGGCGACCTGGCCAGCGGGACGAGCAGCAAGAGCAGCAAGCTGGTGCACGGCGGGCTGCGGTACCTGGAGAACTACGAGTTCGGCCTGGTGCGCGAGGGAGTCACCGAGCGCCAGCTGCTTATGCGCCTCGCGCCGCACCTGGTGCGCCCGATGGACTTCCTCTACCCGGTCTGGCCGGACACGGCGCGGCGACGGCTCCTGGGGCTGGGACTGAGCACCTACGACGTGTTCGCGCTGGCGTCGCTGGGCGGACGCGTCGCCGACACGCGTCGCCACGAGCGAATCTCAGCCGAGGAAGCCATCCGCCGGGCGCCGGCACTTGCCGACAGCGAGCTTGCGTATGCCTACCGCTACGGCGACAGCGCCACTGACGACGCCCGGCTGGTGCTGGCGATCGTGCAGGCCGCCCGTCGCTTCGGCGCTCTCACGATCCCTTACGCGGAGGCAACAGGCCTGATCCGCGGTCCGGACGGCCGGTTGAACGGCGCGCTGCTGACCGACACCCTGGAGGGCGCGACCGTTGCAGTGCACGCCCGGCACGTCGTCAACGCAACCGGCGTGTGGGTGGACCGCCTCCAGTCGCTCGAGGAGCCCGGCCGTGCCGCAGTGGTGTCCCCGAGCAAGGGCGTGCACGTCGTCGTCCCGACTGAGCGACTCCCCCTGCTTTCCGCCAGCGTCCTGCTACCGAGCAAGCAGGGTGACGGGAGGTCGATGTTCGCCATCCCCTGGGGACGCCAGACGATCCTTGGCACCACCGACACGCCCTACGAGGGCTCGTTGGAGGAACTCGCACTCACAGCCACGGACCTCGAGTACGTGCTCGCCGCGGGCAACGCCGTGTTCCGCAGCGCTCTCTCCCCGGCCGATGTCCTAGGCGCCTGGGTGGGCGTCCGACCGCTACTGCGTGGAACGGCCGCGTCCAGCATGTCCGACCTCAGCCGGCGGCACAGCCTCGTCGAGGGGCCTGGCGGGCTGCTCACGATCACGGGTGGGAAGCTCACCACCTACCGGAGGATGGCGAAGGACGTCGTCGACCGCATCGTCGCCAAGGACGGCCGTCGGGCACGCTGCCGCACTGACCAGATCGCGTTGTCGGGAACTCGCCCGCTCGAGCGGGTGCTCCAGGAGACCGGGGATGCCAGCGCTGGGCTGGGGCTGCCCGCGGACGTAGCCCCGTCCCTCGTGCAGCAGGCAGGCGAAGGTGCCTCCGACATCCTGTCCCTCGTCGTGGCCGATCACGAGCTCGGTGTGCGTCTGTCGCCCGCCGCTGCCCACATCGCGGCCGAGGTCGTCCACGCGGCGCGCCGCGAGTGCGCGCTCACCCTTGACGACGTGTACAGCCGTCGCCTGCGTCTGTCGGTGCGGGCCCGTGATGCCGCGCTGGGGTCGGCTCCCCTCGCCGCCGCATTGCTGGCGGCCGAAATGGGCCGGGACGCCGCCTGGGCCAGGGCGCAGGTGTCGGACTACGCCGCGGCCGTCCGGCGCGAGCGGGGGGTCCTCGGTCTGACCGAAGGGGGCTACGCCGCAACCGGTTGACGTCAGCCGCGCCGGCGCCGCAAGCTGGGCCAGACCAGGAACGCCTCCGCCTCGAGGGCGGCCAGCGCCACTCGCGGCAGCTCAGTGGCTCCGCGGTAACAGACGAATCGCGGCTCCCAGATGGGGCGGAACTTCACGTTGAAGCGATACAGCGTCTCGATCTGGAACCAGCGCGACATGAAGACCAGGACCCCCCGGAAGATCCGCAGTACCGGGCCGGCGCCGAGGCGCTCCCCCCGCTCGAGCGCGGACCGGAAGACCGCGAAGTTGAGCGAGACCCGGCGGACGCCCAGTGCTGGGGCCGCCCGCAGTGCGGCGACGATGAGCAGCTCGTTGACGCCATTGTCCGCCGTCCGGTCGCGACGCATCAGGTCGAGGGACAGTCCGTCCGGCCCCCACGGCACGAAGTGCAGAAACGCCCGGAGCGCACCATCCTTCGTGGCTGTCACGGCGACGCAGTCGCCGTCCGCCGGATCGCCGAAGCGACCCAGCGCCATGGAGAAGCCTCGCTCGGTCTGCGCACCGCGCCAGGCGTCGGACTGGCGTCGCAGGTCGCTGAGCTCCGGCGCGGGGATGTCCCGGACCCGACGCACGTCGCAGACGTAGCCGGCTCGCTCCACGCGGGCCACAGCCTGTCTGACATTGCGCATCGCGCGGCCCTCGAGCGTGAAGTCAGCCACCTCGACGACTGCCTCATCACCAATCTCCAGAGCCTCGAGTCCGGCACGCGCCCAGGCCCTGCCACCGCTCTCTCCGCATCCCATGACGGCGGGCGACCAGGCGTGTTCGGCGGCCATCTGCTGGAACGCCGCAATCGCGCCTGGCCAAGCCTCCGGATCGCCCAGCGGGTCCCCGCTTGCCAGCATGACGCCCGACACCACCCGGTAGGCAATGCAGGACTTGCCGCTGGCCGACCACACAACGCTCTTGTCCCGCCGCAGAGCGAAGTAGCCCAAGGAGTCCTGACGGCCGAACCGGTCCAGCAGCTCCCGCATCCGGATCTCGTCGTCTGGCTGGAGAAGCCCTTCGGGCTCGGCAGGCCGAAGCACCAGGTAGCTCGTCGTCAGGAGCGTGAGCAGGCCGAACGACAGGCATGCCTCCGCCACCAGCCGGGCGGCCCGCTGGCCGTCACGATCGGGCAACCAGTGCAGGCTGCCACTGAGGCCCAGCATCTGCCGGAGCACGTCGCCCACGGCAGGGGCCAGCTGGAAGGGACCAGACAGGTCGTCAGCGCGGACGGCGATCAGAGCGCAGGCGACCGCCAGGCTGAACGCCACAAGCACCACAAAGGCGACGGCGCCCCGCCAGCGCGTGCGTGGGTCGCCCTTGGCACGGAACTCGCGCCGTTGACTGACCAGGAGAGCCAGCAGCCCTCCGGCCAGGGCGGCTTCCTCGACGTCGAGACCTTTGAGAACGTGCAGCAAAACGCTGGCGGTGAGCAGTCCGGTCACCAGGACCCACGCGCGACGCTTGCGACGGCGCAGACCGCGGGCGAGGAGAAGCAGCGCGACGCCCGTCACCAGCGTGAGCGCCGCACTCGCGGTGATCAACGCCCCGGGCACCAGCTCGCGGAGGGTGGCCAGCCGGTCACGATTGGCCCGCGACAGCGCCGACACCAGATCGAGCGCCCCAATCAGGAAACACAGCAGCGCCGCCACGCCCGGCACCCACGGGCGCGGGCGTGCGGCGAACGCTGCCGGGCCGCGTGCGGGAGCCGGCTGGGACGCAGTCATCAACAACAGCCTTTCAGACCACTGAGCTGTAGGAGACGACACCTCGCCGCACCGCTGCCACGGCCTGCCGCGCCGTACCCCGGACGGGCGAGCCGGCAGGGGCGACGTCTGCAATCTGCCCCAGGAGGTCCACCAGTTGCTTGCACCAGCGGACGAAGTCGCCGGCTGTCAGATCCGGATCATCGGCGAGCACATACTCCAGTCCCGTTCCAGACGCCCAACGCCAGGCAGTCCACGTGAACCCAGCATCCGGCTCGCGCAGGAAGGCGACCTGATGTACTGCCTCCACCTGGGAAAGGCGGGACCAGGTGCGCCGCATGCGGTCCAGGGCCTCCTCAACAGCCCCGGAGGGAACACGGGGTACCGACTCGTCGGGGCGACGCGCCTCATACACAAGCGTCGACACCACCGCCGCGAGCTCAGCAGCCGTCAGCGCATCCCAGTCGCCGGCCCGCAGGCATTCCACAGTCAGCAGGTCGGCCTCGCTGTAGACGCGCGACAGCTGAGTCCCTGCCTCGGTCACGGCGACCTCGTGAGTGGCCGGCGCGAGGTAGCCAAGCTGCTCGAGCACCGCGCAGACCCGGTCGAACGTCCGGGCGATCGAGGAGGTCTTCCCCTCAACGGTGCGTTCCAGGCCGTCGGTGTCGGTGCGCAGGCGGTGCCAGCGCTCCGACCAGCGGAGGTGGGCCTCCCGGTCGGAGCAGCCGTGGACCGGGTGCCGGCGCAGTCCGGCGCGCAGTCGAGACAGCTCCTCATCGTCGGCAGCAGCCGAACGCTGTCGACCCTGTCGCGTCGGTCCGTCAACCTTGAGCGACCGCAGCGCCGAGGCCAAGTCGCGCCGGACCTGCGGCGAGCGGTGGTTGAGGTGCTTGGACACCTTCAGCCGGGCCACCGGCTCGACGGGGAGGGGGAAGTCCACGAGCGACAGGCGCCCCGCCCAACGGTCCTCCGTGACAACGAGTGGATGGGCATCTCCCGTGAGCCCGACGCCTGGGTCGAGGACGACCGCGAGGCCGGAGCGTCGACCGCTGGGAACCCGAACCACGTCTCCAGGTTTCAGCCTCTCGAGTGCCGCGGCTGCCGCCGCGCGACGCTGGCCGGCACCCTGCCTGGCAAGGTCGCCCTCCCTGCGGGCGATCTGCGTGCGCAACGCTGCGTACTCGGCGAGGTCACCGAGGTGGCAGCTCATCGACTCCTGGTAGCCCGCCAGCGCCTCGAGGTTGCGCGCGATCTGCCGCGCGATGCCGACGACGGAACGGTCGGCCTGGAACTGGGCGAACGAGGACTCCAGGAGCGCGCGGGCGGGTTCGCGGCCGACCGAGCCGACCAGGTTGACCGCCATGTTGTACGAGGGACGGAAGCTCGACCGCAAGGGATACGTCCGGGTGGATGCCAATCCGCCCACCTGCTTGGGCTCCATGCCGTGCTGCCACAGCACGACCGCGTGACCCTCAACGTCGATCCCGCGGCGCCCGGCCCGTCCCGTCAGCTGCGTGTACTCCCCGGGCGTGACATCGGCGTGCACGTCACCGTTCCATTTCACCAGCTTCTCGAGCACGACGGAACGGGCGGGCATGTTGATACCCAACGCCAGTGTCTCCGTGGCGAAGACGGCCTTGACCAGGCCGGCCGTGAACAGCTCCTCCACCACCTCCTTGAACGTAGGGAGCATCCCCGCGTGATGGGCGGCCAAGCCACGCTCCAGTCCGTCGAGCCATTCCCAATAGCCCAGAATGCGCAAGTCCTCCTCGGGCAGTGATGCCGTGCGCTCGTCCACGACCGCACGGATGGTGTCGCGCTCCTCCGGAGTCGTCAGGCGCAGGCCGGCCCGCAGGCACTGCTCCACCGCCGCGGCGCAGCCGGCCCGGCTGAAGACGAAGGTGATCGCGGGCAGCAGGCCCTCGCGGTCGAGACGCTCGATGACGTCCGGACGGCTCGCCGTGTGCCGCCTGGGGGGGCGCCCTCCCTTCTCGCGGGGAACCCAGCGCAACTCCTCACGGGCGACCCGCAGCAGTTCTGGGTTGACGTGGGACTGCTGGTCGTCGATGAACAGGTCGTAGAGGCGCGTTCCGACCATGACGTGCTGCCAGAGCGGGACGGGGCGGTGTTCCTCGACCACCACCTCGGTGTCACCGCGCACCGTCACGAGCCACTCTGCGAACTCCTCGGCGTTGCTCACGGTGGCGGACAGCGACACGAGCCGCACCTGCTCAGGCAGATGGATGATCACTTCCTCCCAGACGCCGCCCCGGTTCCGGTCGGCGAGGTAGTGGACCTCGTCCATCACCACGTGTGACAGTCCAGTGAGGGCGGTACTGCGGGCGTACAGCATGTTGCGCAGGACCTCGGTCGTCATCACGACGACATCTGCGTCCCCGTTGATCGCGTTGTCACCCGTCAGCAGCCCGACACGGTCGGGTCCGTGGCGGGCGACAAGATCCGCGTACTTCTGGTTGGACAACGCCTTGATCGGTGTCGTGTAGAAGCACTTGTTGCCTCCTCGCAGCGCCAGATGGGCGGCGAACTCGCCCACCACTGTCTTGCCGGCACCGGTGGGGGCGGCGACGAGGACCCCGCGCCCCTCCTCCAGTGCCTCGCAGGCGCGGCGCTGGAAGTCGTCGAGCCCGAAGGGGTAGCCGATCTGGAAGTCGCTGAGGGCGGGTCCGGCCGGGTTCCGGCGAAGCGGGGCAAACCTGTCCGCCGGGGGTCGTGCGGCGCTGGACACGTGTGCAGGCTACGTGCGAGGAGGCAGTCCCAGCATCTGTACGGCACCCGCCACGACGGTCGAGGTAACGGGCAGCCGCTGGAGGCACTCGCCATCGGCGTAGGCGGTGACCGACGGTGCCTCCAACCGGACTTCCCTCGCGCGATGGACGGTGACGGCTGGGTGCCGTAGGTGCGTGCCCTTGAACACCGAGGGAAAGATCCTCAGGAAGGCGGAACGGGAGAGCGGCCCCACGATGACCACATCGAGGAGTCCGTCCGTGGGGTCTGCATCCGGGCAGACGCGCATACCGCCACCGTATGAGGCCACGTTACCCACGGCGACCAGCATCGCGTCTGCCTCCAGCCGTCTCCCGTCAAGGTGGACGACAAACGGAACAGGGCGCAACGTACGGAGCTCCCACAGGACCGCGAGGTCGTAACGCCGCCGCCCGCGTGGCCACGACATGCGATTGGCCCGGTCGTTGACCGCCGAGTCAAAGCCGGCACCGAGCACGCACGCCCACCAGTCGCCGTTGTCGGTACGCGCCGCGTCAACCGGACGAGTGGTTCCGGCCAGCACGGCATCGGCTGCTTCCAGGGGGTGCGGAGTGACGCCTAGGCAGGACGCGAGGTCGTTGCCCGTTCCCGTCGGCACGAGACAGAAGGGCGTCCCCGTTCCTGCGACGGCCTGCAACGCCAGATGCGCCGTCCCGTCGCCACCCACGGCCACGAGCGCGTCCACGCCATCGGCAACTGCCTGGTGGCAGAGGTCCAGCGCCTGGCGGCCGTCCTGGCCAACCAGGGTCCGGACCCGGCTCCCCGACGCCTCCAGTCGTTCGATGAGCTGCACCGCTTGTGCGGTCGATCCTGAGCGACCTGACGTGGGGTTCACCAGGATCGCGATCGTGGCACTCACAGCGTCGAAGGGGTGACATCAAGTGCAGATGGGGCGTCGTCCGCCAGAGCGTGCAGGGGGTCAGCAGCATCCTTGCGGCGCTGGGCGCGGGCTCTGACGCGTGCAATCAGCACGCACGCTTCGTAAAGCAGGCACAGCGGAATTCCCAGCGCGACGAAGGTGAAGGGATCGGTCGTCGGCGTGAGGACGGCAGCGGCCGCGAACAGCGCGAAGTACATGCCACGCCGCCAGGCCCGCATCCTGTCGAAGGACAGGACGCCGGTGACGTTGAGGAAGACCACGACGACCGGGAACTCGAACGCCAGGCCGAACAGCATGAGGATCAGAGTGACGAAGGACAGGTAGCTCTTCAGTGATGGCAGGTTGGTGACGTTGTCGCCCGCGACGTGCAGCAACAGGCGAAGTCCGTGGCTGAGCGTCAGGTAGGCAAAGCCGGCTCCCACCGCGAACAGGGCGAGGGCGGCGGCAAGGAACCCCGCGGCATAACGCTTCTCTGTGCGGTGCAGGGCGGGGGTGATGAAGGCCCCGAGCTGGTAGAGCCAGACTGGGGAGGACAGCACGGCACCGCCGATGAAAGCCACGCGCATGCGGACCTGGAACTGGTCGAAGATGCCGTAGACGTACAGGGTGCACTGGCGCGTCCCGGCCACCTGACAGTACGGGTGCCGAAGCACGTCGTAGATCGGCTGCCAGAGAACGTAGGCGGCTGCGACACCAAGGGCGTAGGCCAGCCCGGCGCGCAGGAGGCGTGAGCGCAGCTCGAAGAGGTGCTCGACGAGCGTCATACGACCGTCCGGAGGACGGCGCGGTCGTCGTGCCATCCGCTACGCGTGCGGGTGCGGAGCCTGCTCGGGACCTGCCGAGGCGGGTACTGCAGCCGGAGGGGCAGCCGGGGCCACGGGGGGCGCCACGACCGCAGC
>JALYIZ010000011.1 GCA_030775505.1 Actinomycetota bacterium
AAGCCAGCATGATCCGCCGCTACATCGGCTGGCGGAACCGTCACGCAGCCAGCCACCCCAAGCTACGAGAAGTCGTCACCAAGGCCGAAACCATCAAGAGGGCGAAGGTTGCCTGATGCAGCACTAGACGTAGCGTCGCGGCTGGCGCGTCCGCAGCAGCGTGTACAGCGCCGCGGTGTCCAGCCCCGGGAGCCAGGCGTTGCGCCAGCACGGCTCGAGGTCGCCGTCAGGATGGATTCCGATCCCGGCGAGGTCCTCCGAGAGTTCCAGGATCTGCGCGATGACGCCGTCGTATGCGGGTCGGTGGGCCGCGATGACCGTCTCCAGTCCGGCGTGCAGCGCCCGGCCGTGCCCCCACCTCGGCTCGGCACGCCGCGGCGGCAGGTGCTCGACACCGACATAGGTCAGGTGGTCGTGCAGCTCACCGGCCAGCGACGCCAGCCGCTCGGCTGCCCTTCGACGAGCGGGGCGCAGCCTCTCGCGGACTGACGTCGCCAGGTCAGTTCTTTTCCGGCTCGCCCTTGTGCTCCTTGTCAGTCTCACATCCGCACTCCTTGCACATATGTCGAACGCCTCCTCTCATGCCGTCGCGGATCGCATTCTCCAACGCCAGTCGCAGGCTCAGCCCATCGTGGTGACTGTGGCGGCGACTGACCCGGCAGCCGCAGTGTCGTCGCTCTTCCTGGCCATGCGCCAGGTCTGGACCAGCCCGACAACCTCGGCGAGCGACCAGCCCGTCGCGTTGACCTCGACCGCGAAGTCGTACGGGTGCATTGACAGGGCCGACGTGCGGGGAAGGGCGGTGAGTACCGGCGAACCAGCGACGTCGGTCACGACGAAACGCCTGCGCCAGGCCGAGCCCCGCAGGACGTAGTCACCACCGCGGGCCAGCGCCGCTCGTGCCTCGGGCCGCCACCAGCCCTTGCTGACCGACATCAGGGCGGACCCGTCGGCGCCGGATACCTGCCATCGACCTGAGAGTCCCCAACCCAGCCTCGAGCCGGCACACAGCGGCGCGCCCGCGACGTCGACTGCCTGGAAGGACGAGCCGGTCCAGCGCGGCGACAGCCTGGCGACGACGCGGCCGTCGACGCCGCGCACCGGGAACGAGCCGTCCTGCCGGCGATCAGGGAATGCCAGGACCGCCCCTACGGGCAGAACGGGCTCGGGCATGACCTCAGCATCGCACCCGCTGGGCGAATCGGCGGCGCGATGGCGGAGCCGGTTTCACTCACCTGTGCGGCCGTCGATGCACTCCCGGAGGAGGTCGGCATGTCCCATGTGCCGCGCGTACTCCTCGATCAGGTGGACCAGGATCTCGCGCAGGGAGAGCGGACCATCGCGGTGCTGACCCACCAGGTCCAGCGACGCCGCCCGTTCCACGAACGCCTCCGCGTGCCCCACCTCCCGGCGCCACGACGCCCACGCGTCCGCGACAACCCCGGCGTCGGCGACGGCGCCGTCGAAGTCGAGGTCGGGCTCGTCAGGGGTCCAGTACAGCCGAGGGATGTCCTGGGCCTCCATGACCCGCCGGAACCACGTGTGCTCGACTCTGGCGAGGTGGCGGACCAGGCCGAGCAGCGACAGGTTGGACGGGGGAACTGAGCGCCGGGCAAGCTGGGCCGGGTCCAGCCCGGCGCACTTGCGTTCCAGCGTCTGCCGGTAGTGGCTCAGGTACTCAACCAAGGTCTCGCGTTCACCCATGGCGACCAACCCGTCCCGACGCCGACGTGGGACATCGACTCGCACCTGCCCTCATTCTCACTATCGCACGTTCCGGCTGGGCTCATGAGGGCGGCTTTCTGGGCCTAGGGTCACGCGCCTCGTGATCGGAGCCGGATGACATGAGCCCCTTGACCACCAGCACGTTCGACCTCCCGCCCTCCCTGGCCGCCAAAGCCGACCCGGGCCTGATCGCCCGCGACGAGCAGTTCTTCGCCCATCTGGCCACGACCCTGGAGCAGGCGGTCGCTGAGCTGTCTTCGCGCCTGGACGCGGAGCGCCTGGCTCCCGGCGGTATCGGCCAGGCGGCGTTGGACCGGGACCTGGAGATCCATCGGCTGACCGCTCGGCTGCGGCTGTTGCGTCGCTTCGGCCTCGACCTGTGCCTCGGTCACATCGTGTCCGCGGACGACCCCCGACCCGTCTACGTCGGTCGCCTGGGTCTGACCGACGACGCGGGCAGGCGCCTGCTGCTCGACTGGCGCTCACCGGCCGCCGAGCCGTTCTTCGGCGCGACCCATGCCAACCCGATGGGCCTGGTCAGCCGGCGCCGGTACCGGTGGACCCGGGGCCGGATCAACGACTACTGGGATGAGGTCTTCACCCCCGACGGCTTGACCGGACACGCGGCGGCCCTCGACGACCAGTCGGCCTTCATCGCCAGCCTGGGCAGCGACCGGTCCTCTCAGATGCGAGATGTGCTCGGCACCATCCAAGCCGACCAGGACGCCATCATCCGCGCCTCGTCACGCGGCGCCCTCGTCGTCGACGGAGGTCCCGGAACGGGCAAGACGGTGGTCGCCCTCCACCGCGCGGCCTACCTCCTGTACTCGGACCCTCGGCTCGGTCACCACCGAGGCGGCGTTCTCTTCGTGGGGCCGCACCAGCCGTACCTGGCCTACGTTGCGGACGTCCTGCCCAGCCTGGGCGAAGAGGGCGTCCAGATCTGCACCCTTCGGGACCTGGTCGAAGAAGGAGGGTCGGCGGCTGACGAGCCCGACCCGCGTGTGGCCGGGCTCAAGGCCTCAGCCGGCCTGGTGGGCGCCATCGAGGCGGCTGTCGCCTTCTACGAGGCGCCGCCCGGCAAAGGCATGACCGTGAGCACTCCCTGGTCCGAGGTCTGGCTCGACGCCGACGACTGGGCCGAGGCGTTCGACGCCGCGGAGCCGGGCACGCCGCACAACGACGCGCGCGACCAGGTCTGGGACGCGCTGCTCACGATCCTCGTGGACAAGCACGACGCGGAGGTGCCGGGTGACCTCCTTCGCGCGTCGCTGGTGCAGGACAGGGAGCTTGTGGTGGCGTTCAACACAGCGTGGCCGCTGTTGGACGCGGCTGACGTCGTAGGGGACCTCTGGTCGGTGCCCGCCTACCTGCGCAGGTGTGCCCCCTGGCTCACTCCTGACGACGTGCGCGCGCTGCAGCGCGGCGAGCCCCAGACGTGGACGGTGTCCGACCTCCCGTTCCTGGACGCGGCGCGGCACCGCCTCGGTGACCCGGAGACGTCGCGACGCAAGCGGATCCACGAAGCCACGGAGGCCTCACGGCGTCAGCAGATGGCGCACGTCGTCGATGACCTGATCGCCGTCGCGGACGACGAATACGGGACCGGCCTGGTCACGATGCTGCGCGGAGAGGACTTCCGGGACGCCCTCATCGACGAGGCCGGCCTGCCCGTCGACACGCCGGATGACCTGGCCGGTCCGTTCGCGCACGTCATCGTGGACGAGGCGCAGGAGCTCACCGACGCGCAGTGGCAGATGCTGCTCGCGCGCTGCCCGTCGCGGAGCTTCACCATCGTCGGCGACCGGGCCCAGGCCAGGCGGGGGTTCACGTCGTCGTGGGAGGAGCGACTCGGGACACTGGGGCTCAGACACGTCACGGTGGCCAGGCTGAGCATCAACTACCGGACACCCCAGGAGGTGATGGCGGAGGCGGAGCCGGTCATCCGGGCCGCCCTCCCGGACGCCAACGTCCCCACATCCATCCGCGTGGGTGGCGCCCCCGTCCTGCACGGTGCGGTGTCGGAGCTGGCTTCGCTCCTCGACGCCTGGCTCGCCGACCACGCCGCAGGGATCGCCTGCGTGATCGGCGATGCCGCCTTCGACACCACGAGCCGGGTCACCTCGCTCACACCGGAGCTGGCCAAAGGGCTGGAGTTCGACCTGGTCGTACTCGTCGACCCGCAGGAGTTCGGCCCGGGGATCGCGGGCGCCGTCGACCGCTATGTCGCGATGACCCGGGCAACGCAGCAGCTGGTCATCCTGACGTAGCACCGCGCCGGGTCATTTGGTCCGGGCACGTTGGGCCATCACCGTCAACAGCTGTGGGACAGCCAGGTCGCCGGCGTCGGGTGCAGTGGAGCAGGAGTGCGGGTCTGGGGCGCCCGCTTTGGTTACGACAGGAAGGCATGGTCGCGGCACAGTGAAGTACAGCACCGTGACAAGCACGCGACCCACGACGACCCCTGCGGTGGTGAAGCGACCCACGCCATCGGGAGCCGTGAGGGTGATGCTCTGAGAAAAGGCACCGTCGCCGATGCCGCGGACGAGGTCACCGGTGTTCGTGGCATGAAAGCGAGACCCAACGGCCGTCGAGGAGTGGGCGGCGAAGGCATCCGCGATCGCCCGGTTGATGCACGTCGTCGTGCTGTTCGAGCGGAGGGCTGCAGCCCGCGCCAGAAGCTCGGCAGGGTTGCCGAACGTCACTGCGGACACGACCTGTCTGCGGTTTCCGACATAGAACTGGGAGCGGAACGCCCCGAGCAGGGGGTCGCCCGCACCCGGCTTCGCCGAGGGGCGGCAGGCATCCATGAGGCGGAGCATCAGCGCCATCGGGGAGGTGGACAGGCTCGGGTCCGGGAGGAGATCAGGAATATCGGGACTGTGCAGGTTGATCCGAGTCGCGGCTGCAGCATCGGGTGACTCGGTGGCGAGGGCAGGATGAGCCCCCGTCGGGGCGTTCGTGCCGCACGCGGCGAGCGCAATGATCAGAGCGGTCGACCCGCTGTTGCGGGCAAGGCGGCGCATTCCTGGCTCGGAGCGCGAGCCCCCTGCGTCCCCCACAGCGGCAGGTTAATGCGTATGCGTCTCGAAGCGCACCTGCACCCGTGCCCGCGGGGTTACCCTCGCTTGATGCGCAAGCAGTACCACCTACTGCCCAGCGCCGAGGGCCTGCATGCCTGGGACGTCGACCGTCTGATCGAGCTGGCACAAGACTGTCCTGTCGAGGATGTGTCCCTGACCAGGGTTCGCGAGATCGACGAGAACTACTGGTTCAACACCGGCTTTCCGCCGACGGTGCGTGCGCTGGTGGACCACGTCCGGCTCATGGAAGAAGCCGACCTGTCCTTTCCTATCCTGCTCGATCCTGAGGGTCGCGTGATGGATGGCATGCACCGCGTGGCCCAGGCATTGCGGATGGGCCGGTCGTCGATCACGGCGAGGCGCCTGGTCACGCTGCCCCCACCGGACTACGTCGGGATCGAGCCGGACAACCTGCCGGGCCAGTAGGAAGAGGTCGACCGGACGGGTGGAATCGCGAACCAGGTGTGGAGCGTGCGCATCAAGGGCCAGGTCGCGGTCGGCCGACTGGGCTCCCGAAGCGACGCCGACCGTGCGTGGGAGACCGACCTGCTGCGACATCTCGACCACGCAGGGCTCACGGTGCCGGTACCCATCCCGACGACGGATGGCAGGCTGTTCGCCGACGGTCTGGTGGTGATGACGTACCTGGATGGCGCGCTACCCGAGACGGAGTCGGACTGGCGCCGGGTCTCCGACACGCTCCGCCAGCTGCACGGGTTGACGCAGGACTGGCCGCAGCGCCCGGGCTGGCAATCGTCGACCGACCTCCTGCACGCCGAGACCGGGACGAAGATCGACCTCCGCCAGATGCCGCCTGAGGGCGTGGCGCGATGTCGAGAAGCCTGGGCCCGGCTCGCCGGACGACGGACATGTGTGGTCCATGGCGACCCCAACCCCGGCAATATTCGGGTGACCGCCGAGCGGGTGGCGCTGATCGACTGGGATGAGGCGCACGTCGACGTGCCCGACCTCGACTTGGCACTTCCTCACAACGTTGCCGGTCTTGAGGAGGCGGCCTATGACAATGCGGTGCAGGCGTCGGCTGCCTGTGCCACGGTGCAACGATGACGCCCATGATCGGACGACTGAAAACGGTGGTGCTCGACGCGGCAGACATGGAAGCAGAGGCGCAGTTCTGGTCAGCGCTGCTCGACATTCCGGTGGTGCATCGTTCGAGAGATTGGACAACGCTTGAGGGCCGCGAGGTCCGCCTCGCGGTCCAGCTGGCCCCGGACCACGTCCCTCCACACTGGCCAGACCCGTCGCGTCCGCAACAACTTCACCTCGACATCGCAGTAGATGACGTCGAACAAGCGGAGCGGCAGGTCATCGCCCTCGGCGCTCGTCGTCTGCCGGACCCACCGGACGCCGAGGATTTCCGCGTGTATGCCGACCCCGCCGGCCATCCGTTCTGTCTGGTCTTCAACACCTGACCTCGCGCACGGCCGCCGCGGCTTCGCTCCAGCGCGGGACGTTCCCGGAGCCGCCCCCGCTCAGCTTCCGAAGACGTCCCAGCAGATCGAACTGCGTCTGGCCTGGTCTTCGAGGGCCAGCAGCCGGATCTGCGGGTGGAGGCGGTCGCGTTGCCAATCGCGTTCGACCGGTCCGGCGCCGATGTTGCCCGGGTCCGCGGCGACTGCTGCCCTGATCGCGTAGGCAGCGGCGCCGAGATCGTGCTCGGGCACGTGGGCGACACAGGCCGCCTGACCGGCGGCGTAGGCCGCATAGCGTGCGGCACCCCGTAGCGGGCGGGCAGCCCCCATCGCGTGTCCGCCGCAGGCACGTGCCTTCATCATCGTCATGTCGCCCCGTGCCCAGGTCCGCGCCGCCTCGATGGCGTCGCGCGGGCGGGCGTCCGAGGGCTCCTGGTCCTCGAAGAAGTGGAGGACGTGCTCTGCGCAGTCGGCGGCCCACAGGGCGAGCAGGTGATGGGCTTCGGCGGTGAGCGTGCCGCCGCGGCGGATCGTGACCAGGCGTGGGTCGCGGCACGTCGGGAGGATCACCTCACCAGCGTGCCAGCCGAGCTGGCGACATGCGTACGTGACCTCGCACGGTGACACCGTCACCGCTGCCCCCCCAGACTGGTTCACTGATCGGATGAGGGAGCGAGCGCCACGCTGGCTCGTGCCTTGCCTGGTCGTCTTGGCCTGTACGTCACGGGACCCTCGTGCCCTCAGCGCATCGAACCCCTGGAGTGGCGTGCCCGCGGCCGACTGCCTGCAGCTTGCACCCGCCCTCAGAAGTCTGTCCCGGACGCTGATCGCGGCGGAGGAGAACCCGCTTCTTGACCGGGGCGCCCTGACGGCGCGTCTGGCCGGTCCGGAGCAGGTCATCGATCGGTTCCTCATGCGGCAGCCGACCGTCGATGAGCAGGGGATGGTCACGATCACCTCCAAGGTCCAGCGGGGGGTGCGGCTGGTGAGCCAGCAGGTGACCACGGTGCCGTTCCTCTACGGCCAGAGCCTGCTCGAAGCCCGTGAGGGCTTGTGGCTTGTGGCCGTCTCGTGTGCGGACTACGGCGTTCCGATGGCGGACGTCGCACGGCTCTCCCCCTTCGAGAACCGCGGCGGTCGATAGGCCGTCCACCGTCAGCAGCACGCCGCAGTCGGGCCACGTGGGCCCGGTCTCGCCCAGGTCGCCACGGTCTGGCTCGCCGAACGGTCGCCTCACACATTTGCCAACGTGCGCGTGCCGCGCCACTTGCGTCTGCGCGGTGTCCAACAGTCCGTCCACGAGGAGCCCAGAGCGGCTTCGCCTACGGGACCTTGAGGGGAGTCCCGAGTCCGGCGAGGAGCTGTGTGTCGTTGCCAGAACTCACCGGCGGCAAAGGCGAGCGAAGGCTCAGCGCCCGCCACCTTCCAGACGGTGAACAGGAGTCACGATGTCTGTCTGGGCGCCTGTCAATGCTGTGCAACCAGAACGTCCAAATCAGCCGGCAGGCCGGTGACCTGGGCTCCACGCTTTTCGCCTGGCCAGCGAATGTACACACGGCTGCCTTCGGATCCACCTACGGTGACGTAGAGAAGGCCGTGACTGCCGCCGGTCACCTGCGTGAGATCACGTCCTGATGCCGCGAAAGCAATCACTTCAAGAACGGTGCCGGTTCGCAGGTCGACTCTGACCGCCTCGGGCCGCGGCAGGTCGCCCGGGCATCGCGGACCGTAGTCCCCTCCGCAGGTGTGCCGGACATACATGATCGCGATTGCAGTATCGGCGTCCAGTGGTTTCACCTGGGTCAACGCGTCATAGCCGTTAGCCAAAGACCCCCGTGGCCTCAACGTGAGCCCGGCTCCGACAGAGCCACCACCCATGAATTTGGCGAGGTTCTGCTCCACAAAATACCCGCCACTTTCACCAAGGCACTCGAGGGTGATATTCGGGCCACCCGCCCAAGCAGCAGACTGAACCCCTGGCCACGGACAGCCACGAAGATGCTGTCCATCCAGCCTGACGGAGCGCTCAAACGTTGCGGTCCGGTCTTGGATTCGACTGACCGACAACTGCCGGACCTGACTGATCGTGTCCGTCACGGAGATGGCCGTTCTACCGTCAGGGGACAGCACGACCGTCCCAATCTCATCACCGAGCGACAGTTCGCGGCCATCCAGGCCACCAGGCGAGTAGCACCATGTCTCGCTACGCACAGTCGGTCCCGAGCCTGATAGGTCTCGAAAGAGGACACAGATGCCGGGGTTCGCCCCGACATCCTGTTGGACTGGTGCGGCGAAGTCTGCCCAGGCAGGCCTCGTGATCGTCGCCATCTTGGTGGCGTGGCGTTGTTGGTCGATGCGGTAGACCGTCACTGACCTACGGCCCGGATCGGTCAGCGCAATGACGATCGCCCTCTTGCCCGAGACGGCGGGCGAATCCTTTGAAGCCGACTGGTCGGCTCGGTCCGGCTTGGCTGCCGACCCCGACGAGCACGCCGTCAGGCACGCCAGCGCAAGTACGGCAACGCGGCGCATCGGCACCCCCCCAGTGCTGGTCAGCGAAAGGTACTAAATAGCGAAGCGCGCTTTCATGGGCGTTGGTGCACACGATGGAGCAGTGCCGCGCGTCGAAGCAAGTGGCAAGCATTCGCTGGGCATCGCGAAACAGCGAGTAGCCGGTTTTCAAGCAGAAGCGACGTCGATGAAGCCGTCGAGTCCGCGGAAGTCTTCGACGTTTCGCGTGTACAGGATCGCCCCGTGGACGTGCGCGGTCGCGGCAATCAGCAGATCCATGGTGCGAGCCCGCGGCTGGCGTCCCGACGCCTCAGCGTGGGCGGCCATCTGGCCGTAACTGTCGGCAACAGCGTCGTCCACGGGCAGGGGGTCGAACCGGCGTTGGAGGCGGCTTAGTCGCGCAAGGCGCACGGCGCGCATGTGAGGGGACGCTGCCACGAGCACTCCGAAGTGAAGCTCGGCCACACTGATGACGCTGATCGCCAACTGCCCTGGGAGGGGGTTGACGTCCTCAGCAATCAGCACGCTCGTGTCCAGCAGCCCACGGTCTGCCATCTATTGGCCCCACGGGTCGCGAAGGGATCCGTCGAGCCGATCGCGGTCCGCGGCCCATGTGGAGTCGCCTGGTCCGACGAATACGTCTGCCACCGCCTCCCAGGACACCCAGGAGGCGACCTCCGCGGGACCGAGTGACGCTGCCGGGCGCCCCGAGACCGTGATGGTGAGGCGTTCGCCGGCCTGGGCGCGGCGCACGAGTTCGCTGGCGTTTTGGCGCACCTCTCGCAAGCCCACTTCCTTCATGACCGAAATGTAGCACAGATGCTACCGGGTCGTTTCGCTGGAAGGGAGAACGCGGTGATCCTCCGGGTCAGGCGGACGTGGGTGGGCCCACTCCGCTGTCACTCCCTCCCACCCCACATCAACCGACTGGGCCTCTGGCATCCGGCCGGGCATCGCGAGTTGACGGAATCCGCGGCCATGAGCCTCTCGCGGCCGTTCGTGACCTGTCTCGCCACCCCGGCAAGGCGGCAGCCCCTGATCCGTCCGTGCGGGTCAGGGGCTGTGCGCCGGTGGTGGCGGGTGAAGGGTTCGAACCTTCGTAGGCTGTGCCGACAGATTTACAGTCTGCTCCCTTTGACCGCTCGGGCAACCCGCCTGGTGCGCACGAGAGGATAGCGGACGACCCGGAGTGCGGAGAGGACAACCACGTGGCGGACCCATCGTTCGACATCGTCAGCAAGGTGGACCGGCAAGAGGTCGACAACGCGTTGAACCAGACCGCGAAGGAGATCGCTACGCGTTACGACTTCAAGGGCGTGGGTGCCGCGATCGCCTGGTCCGGCGACGACGTGGCCATCAAGGCCAGCAGTGAGGAACGCTGCGCCGCCGTCCTCGAGGTCTTCAAGGAGAAGCTGGTCAAGCGGCAGATCTCGCTGAAGACCCTCGACGCAGGCGAGCCCGCGCAGTCCGGCAAGGAGTACCGCCTGACGGCGAAGGTGAAGGAAGGCATCGCGCAGGAGGATGCGAAAAGGGTCGCCAAGGTGATTCGGGACGAGGGGCCCAAGGGCGTGCAGCCGCAGATCCAGGGGGAGCAGCTTCGCGTCTCAGCGAAGAAGAAGGACGACCTGCAGGAGGTCATCGCCCTGCTCAAGGGCAAGGACTTCGACTTCGCCCTGCAGTTCACCAACTACCGCTGAACAGCCCGACGGCCGGCCACCTGGGGGGAGGGTGCCGGCCGTCGGAGTCAGGGGGTCAGCGCGGGTAGCCCGCCATGGCCTCCAGGCGCGCGATCCGGTCGGCCATCGGCGGATGCGTGCTGAACAACTTGCCCATCCCTCCCGCGAACGGGTTTGCGATCATCAACGAGCTCGTCGGCGCGAGCCGCGCGTCCGACACCAGCGGACGCTCCCGGGTGCCCGTCTCGAGCTTGCGGAGCGCGCTGGCCAAGGCCAACGGATCGCCTGTGATCTGGGCACCGCTCGCGTCGGCCTGGTACTCACGGCCACGACTGATCGCCAGCTGGATCAGGGTCGCCGCGATCGGGCCGAGGATCATCAGCAGCAGAGCGCCGATGACGCCGCCGTCGCGATCGTCATCCTGTGACCCCCCGCCGAACAACGCCGCGAACTGCGCGAACTGCGCCAGGAACATGATGACCGAGGCCAGGGCACCGGCGACCGAGCTGATCAGGATGTCCCGGTTGCCGACGTGCGCGAGCTCATGACCGAGGACCCCGCGCAGCTCCCGCTCGTCGAGCAGGTCCAGGATGCCTTCGGTGCAGCAGACGGCGGCGTGGCGCGGGTTACGCCCGGTGGCGAACGCATTCGGCGCCTGCGTCGGACTGAGGTAGAGCCGCGGCATCGGCATCCGCATGGAGGCGGCGAGCTCCGCGACGGTCGCATAGAGCCGGGGCTGCTGGACCTGGCTGACGGGGTAGGCCCGCATGGAACGCAGGGCCAGCTTGTCGCTGTACAGGTAGCTGAACCCGTTGACGCCGAGCGCCACGACCAGCGCGATGGTCAGGCCCGTCGAGCCACCGAGTGCACTGCCGGCGATGAGGATGAGGGCTGACAGCAGACCGAGCAACGCGGCGGTCCGCAGGCCGTTGTGCGGGTGGTGCACGTGCGATCCCCCCTCGATGTGTGTGCAGGGCTGTCGGTCACGTCAACGCATGGCGTCGCCCCCACGTTCCCTAGGTGGGGCGGCGTTTCTCGGCGTTGAGGACCTCCTTGGCCGGCCCCGCGCCGGGGTCCAACGGTGGCGGAGCCGGCACGTCCCACATCCACGCGCGGAGGCGGTCCCGCTCGTGCGTGAGGTCGGCCACGTCCGTCTCGGCGTAGTCGTAGGTCGGCGCCCAGAACAGGGCATCGAACGGGCACACCTCGATACAGATGCCGCAGTACATGCACAACGCGAAGTCGATGGCAAAGCGGTCCAGCACGTTGCGCGCCCTCGGCCGCGCGCCCTCCCGGCCGGGCGCCGTCTCCTTGTGCGAGTCGATGTAGACGCACCAGCAGGGGCACTCGCGGGCGCAGAGCATGCAGACCGTGCAGTTCTCCTCGAGCAGCGCGATGACGCCTCGGCTGCGCGGCGGCAGGTCCGCGGCGTCGCTCACGGACTCCCCCCGGGTTCCTTGTCCCCGGGCCACGCCTTGACCACCCTCGACTGCAGCACGAACGACTTCCGCAGCGGATGGCCCTCGAAGTCCGCCGACAGCAGAAGAGGTGACAGCGCCGGGTGTCCCGTGAAGTCGATGCCGAACATCTCGGCCGTCTCCCTCTCGTGCCAGGCCGCGCCGGCAAACACCGACGACAGCGATGGCACGACGGGGTCATCGGCAGGACAGGAGGTGCGCAGGGTCAGCCCGTGCCGCCGCGCGGTCGACCACAGTTGCAGGACGACGTGCAAGCCCGCGGCGAGCTCGTCAACGGCGGTCAGCTGGTCGAAGAAGTCGCAGGACAACTCAACATCTTCTTTGACGAGCGCCACCACCCGTGCCCAGTCCGCCCGCGGCACGTCGACCGTCAGCTGGCCGAAGGCAAGCGCGCACGGCAGGCCGAGCGCGTCGGTGACCCGTGTGCGGAGCTCCTCGACGTTCATGCCGCACTGCCCGGCGCGAGCGACCTCTCCAGGGCCACCAACCCCTGAACGAGGGCTTCCGGCCGGGGCGGGCAGCCAGGAACGTAGACGTCGACCGGCAGGATCTGGTCGATGCCCTTGGTGACCGCGTAGGAGTCCCAGTAGGGGCCCCCGCAGTTCGCGCAGGCGCCGAACGACATGACGAAGGTCGGGTCGGGCAGCGACTCGTACAGTCGCCGGACGAAGGGCGCGATCTTGTCGGTCACCGTGCCGGCGACGACGAGGACCTCCGCGCGGGGCAGGTCGCCGCCTGTCGGGGACAGGCCGAGCCGCACCAGATCCAGCCCCGCCATCGAGGCGGCGACGAACTCCACCGCGCAGCAGGCCAGCCCGAAGCTGACCACGGACAGCCGGTAGCTGCGACCCGCGGTCAGCGTGAGGTGCAGCGCAGCCGTCGGGTCCGGATCCGGTTGCGCCACGAGCTCAGCCGGTGCGCGCGGACAGCAGGTCGGCGAGCCCGAAGAGGGCGGCCCGCACCGGGCCGGCGGACAGGGAGCCGGCGAGGTCACGGGCTTGTTCGACGTACGCACCGAGCTGGCCGCGCGCGACGGACATGGCCGGGTGGGAGCGCAGTCCGGTCAGCGCTTCGGCGAGCCGCCCGTCATCGGAGAGATCGCCCATGAGCAGCTCGCGCAGCTGCCTGTCGCCGGGTTCCTCCGCCGCGAGGACAAGCAGGACGGGCAGCGTCGCAACGCCCTCCCGCAGGTCGGTCCCAGGCGTCTTTCCGGAGTCGGCCGCGTCACTCGCGATGTCGATGAGGTCGTCGGAGAGCTGGAAGGCGACACCGAAGACCTCGCCGAACCGCGCGACGGCCTCGACGTCGTCGGCGTCCGCGCCGGCCACCATCGCGCCGAGCCGCGCTGATGTCGCGATCAGCGATCCGGTCTTGTCGGCAACCACGCGCAGGTGGTGCGCCACCGGGTCCTCGTCGGGTCCCGGACCGGCTGTCTCGGCGATCTGCCCCTCGACGAGACGGGCGAAGGTCTGCGACTGAAGCCGGGTCACCTCCGTGCCCAGTCCGGCCGTCAGGTCCGACGCCCGGGCGAACAGGTAGTCGCCGGTGAGGATCGCGACGGTGTTGCCCCAGCGGGCGTTGGCGCTCTGGGTGCCGCGTCGCACGGGCGCCTCGTCCATCACGTCGTCGTGGTAGAGGGTCGCGAGGTGGGTGAGCTCGACAACGACTGCCGCGTCGACGATCCCCGCGGACGTCGGGTCCCCGAGGTGGGAGGCGACCAGGGTCAGCAGGGGCCGGACCCGCTTGCCCCCTGCGAGCATCAGGTGGCTGCTGGCCTCGGCGAGTAGCGGGTGGCTGCTGTGCACGACCTCGCGCAGCCGGTTCTCGACCGCGTCGAGCCCGGAGAGCACGGCTGCAGCGAGAGCGGGGTCGGCGGCCTCGAGCGTCGCCGACGACGTCATCGTCACCGCCGGCCCGTCACCGGACGAAGACCGACGCGCTGTCGGCGAGGTCCAGCAGGGGCTGAGGGAGGATCCCCAGCACAACAGTCACCGCGAGGCCCAGGGCGATGACCCCTGCCGTGTAGGCGCTGGGCACCGCGACGGTGGGCCCTTCTGTGGCCGGCTCGTTGAAGAACATCAGCACGACGACGCGCGCGTAGAAGAACGCGGTGATGGCGCTCGCCAGCACGCCTACCACGACCAGCGCCGTCGCGCCGCCCTCGATGCCGGCCTTGAAGACCGCGAACTTCGCCATGAAGCCGCTCGTGAGCGGGATCCCGGCCAGGGCGAACAGGAACAACGCGAAGACACCTGCGATCAGCGGGCTCCGCCGGCCCAGTCCGGTCCACTGCGCCAGGTGGGTGGCCTCACCCGAGCTGTCACGCACCAGCCCGATGAGCGCGAACGAGGCGATCGTGGTGAACCCGTAGGTCACCAGGTAGAACAGCGTCCCGGACAACCCGTCCTTGTTGACGGCGATGACGCCGATGAGCAGGAAGCCGGTGTGGGCGATCGCGGAGTAGGCGAGCATCCGCTTCACGTCGGTCTGCGTGACGGCGAGCACCGCACCGACGACCATGGTGAGGATCGCGACGACCCACATCATCGGCCGCCAGTCCCATTGCATCCGCCCGAACGCGACGTAGAAGACCCGTAGCAGCGCACCGAAGGCGGCCAGCTTGGTGCAGGCGGCCATCAGCGCGGTGACCGGGGTCGGTGCGCCCTGGTAGACGTCGGGGGTCCATGCCTGGAAGGGGACCGCGCCGATCTTGAACAGCAGTCCGATGGCGAGCATGGCGATGCCGAGGTAGAGCAGGATGTCGTTCTTGCCGGCGAGGCCGGTCGCGTCGAAGACCCGGCCGATGTCGACGGTTCCGGCGTAGCCGTAGATCATCGCGACGCCGTAGAGGAAGAAGGCGGACGCGAAGGCTCCGAGCAGGAAGTACTTCACCGCGGCTTCCTGGGACAGCAGCCGCCTGCGGCGGGCGAGTCCGGCCATCAGGTACAGCGGCAGGCTGAGCACCTCAAGGGCGACGAACATCAACAGCAGGTTGTTGCAGGCCGGGAACAGCATCATGCCGCCGAGCGCGAACAGCGCCAGCGGGAAGACCTCTGTCTGGATGGAGGCGTGTTCCGCGAGAGCGACATCCTCCCGCGACCCGGGGCGCAAGGCGGCCTGGCTGACCACGGCACCGCCCGAGGAGTCCAGCGAGCGCTCGGCCAGGAGCAGGACGCCGGCGAGCCCGAGGACGGCAATGGTGGCCTGCAGGAACAAGGTCGGCCCGTCGATTGCCAGAGCCCCCTCGGCCACCAGCCGACCGGTGCCCGCCAGCAGGCCGGCGGCCACCGCACCGCCGAGCAGTCCGGCGCAGGAGAGCGCGATCTGGATGGCCCTGCGGCGGGCGGCCGGCGCGAACGCCTCCACCAGAACCCCGAGGGTGGCCGCTGCGAAGACGATCAGCATCGGTGCCAGCGGCCCGTAGGCGATCGACGGCGCCTGGATGTCGGTGGGCACGTCCTACCGCCTCTGGATGCTGGTGGTCAGGTGCGTGGGCGCCGGGTCGGTGGCGCCGACGTCGTGCATGGTCGCGTTGACGGCGGGAGTGATGACGTCGGTCAGCGGCTTGGGGTAGAAGCCGAAGGCGAGCATCAGTACGAGCAGCGGGGCTACGGCGAGGATCTCGCGCAGTCGAAGGTCCGGCATGCGCTCGTGAGCGGCGGTCAGCACTCCCTGCATCGTGCGCTGGTAGGCCAGCAGGATGTACAGCGCGGCCAGGACGATGCCCAGCGTGGCGAGCACCGCCGCGGCCGGGTAGCGGGTGAACGTCCCCACCAGCACGAGGAACTCGCTGATGAAGGTCGACAGGCCCGGCAGTGCGAGCGCGGACAGGCCGGAGACGAAGAACATCGCGGCGAGCACGGGCGCGACCTTGGCGATCCCGGAGTAGTCGCCGATGAGCCGGCTGCCACCCCGGGTGACCAGGAATCCGACGACCAGGAACAGCGCCCCGGTCGACAGGCCGTGGTTGACCATGTAGAGCACCGCTCCGGTGCCGGCCTGGCTGGTGAACGCGAAACAGCCCAGGCCGATGAAGCCAAAGTGCGCGACCGACGTGTAGCTGACCAGTCGCTTAAGGTCCTTCTGGCCCATCGCCAGCAGCGCCCCGTACAGGATCCCGATGATCGACAGGGCGAGGACGTAGGGCCCGAGGGTCCGTGCGGCGTACGGGAACAACGGCAGGCAGTAGCGCAAGAAACCGAACGTGCCGACCTTGTCGAGCACGCCGACGAGCAGCACCGCCCCGCCGGTCGGGGCCTCGGCACCAGCGTCGGGCAGCCAGGTGTGGAACGGGAACAGCGGCGCCTTGATCGCGAAGGCGATGAAGAAGCCGAGGAACAGCGTGATCTGCATCGGGTGTGACAGGTGCAGCTGGAGCAGGTCGTTGAAGGCGAACGTGCCGGCCCCGTGGTGCGCCGACTGCACGTAGAGGCCGATGACCGCTGCCAGCATGAGCAGCCCGCCGAACAGGCTGTACAGGAGGAACTTCACGGCCGCGTACGACCGCTTGGGTCCGCCGAACTGCCCGATCAGGAAGTACATCGGGATGAGCATCGCCTCGAAGAAGACGTAGAACAGGAACACGTCCGTCGCCGCGAAGACGCCGATCATCATCGTCTCGAGCAGCAGGATGAGCGAGAAGAAGGTCCTGACGCGTCGCCCCTCGGCGTCGTCCCACGAGGCCAGCAGCACGACCGGGACCAGCACCGCGACGAGGGCGATCAGGACCAGGGCGATGCCATCAGCGCCGACCGCGTACTGCACACCGAACCGCGGGATCCAGTCGTAGGCCTGCACGAACTGGAAGCGCGCCCCGTGGGGGTCGAAGGCCGTGAACATCACGACGGACAGGACGAGGACCACCAGCGAGGTGATCAGGGCGATCTGCTTGACCAGCAGCGTGCGCTCGCGCGGTGCGGCCCCGATCAGGGCGGCGCCGGCGAGCGGGACCAGTCCCAGGACGGTCAGGAAGGGGAAGGTGCTCATGCGCCGAGCCTCACCGCGAGCAGCGCGGCGACGACGACGACGGCGCCGCCGAGCATCGACAGGGCGTAGCTGCGGACGAAGCCGGTCTGCAGCCTGCGCAGGCGTCCCGACCCCCCTCCGACCGCCGCGGCCAGGCCGTGGACCGCCCCATCGATGCCGCGGTTGTCGACGAAGACCAGCGCCCTGGTCAGGTACTGGCCCGGTCGCATGAGGACGGACTCGTTGAGGGCGTCGAAGTACAGGTTGCGCCGGGCGGCGACGGTCAGTGG
This sequence comes from Actinomycetota bacterium, assembly GCA_030775505.1. The sequence continues at coordinate 17,162 of JALYIZ010000011.1, forward strand.
GGTGACGGCAATGGGCGGGGTCACCGGGACCGCCTTCCGGCCGTACTGCAGGTAGGCGGCGGCGCCGCCGCCGGCCACGATGACGAGCGTCAGCAGGGTCAGCACGACCGGCGAGATGGTGTGAATGCCTTGCTCCGACGACACACCCACGACGGGGCTGAGCCAGTGCTGCAGCCCCGCTCCCAGGGTCAGCAGGAACCCGGACACCACGGCGCCAGCGGCCAGCACCAGCATCGGGACTGTCATCACGGCGGGTGACTCGTGCGGGTGCACGTCATCGGTCCAGCGACGCTCCCCGAAGAAGGTCATCACCATCATCCGGGTCATGTAGAACGCCGTGAGGCCGGCGCCGAGCAGCGCCGTGACACCCAGGACGTACCCGCTCGTGCCGCCCTTGTCGAAGGCCGCCTCGATGATCTTGTCCTTGGAGAAGAACCCCGCGAAGGGGGGGATCCCGATGATGGCCAGGTAGCCGGCGGTCATGCAGCCGAAGGTCACGGGCATGACGGTGCGTAGGCCGCCGAAGCGCCGGACGTCCACCTGGTCGTTCATGCCGTGCATCACCGAGCCGGCCGACAGGAACAAGCAGGCCTTGAAGAAGCCATGGGTGAGCAGGTGCAGGATGGCGATCGCCCCGGCGCCCTTGATGCCGACCGCGAGGAACATGTAGCCGATCTGGCTGACCGTGGAGTAGGCCAGGATCTTCTTGATGTCGTCGTAGGCGCACCCGATGATGCAGCCGATGACCAGCGTCACCGCTCCGATGATCGTGACGACAGTGCGGGCGTCCGGTGTCACGTCGAAGACGGGGGTGGCCCGGGCGATCAGGTACACGCCGGCGGTCACCATCGTCGCGGCGTGGATGAGTGCCGAGACGGGCGTCGGGCCCTCCATCGCGTCGGGGAGCCAGGTCTGGAGCGGGAACTGGCCGGACTTGCCGCAGGCACCGAGCAGCAGGAGCAGCCCCACGGCGGTGGCCGCACCCCCCGCGAGCAGGCCCGCGTTGGCGGCGCCGAAGACGCCCGCAAACGACGTCGTCCCGATGGTCGCGAACATGGTCATGATCGCCAGGCTCAGACCGACGTCACCGACGCGGTTGGCGATGAAGGCCTTCTTGGCGGCGGTGGCCGCCGCGGGCTTGAAGTACCAGAAGGCGATGAGCAGGTACGAGGCGAGGCCGACGCCCTCCCAGCCCACGTACAGCGACAGGAAGCTGTCGCCGAGCACGAGCAGGAGCATCGCCGCGACGAACAGGTTCAGGTAGGCGAAGAACGTCCGGCGCCGCGGGTCATGCGCCATGTAGCCCAGCGAGTAGACGTGGATGAGGAAGCCCACGCCGGTGATGAGCAGGACGAAGGTGATCGACAGCGGGTCGAGCAGCAGCCCGGCATCGACATGGAAGCCGTTCACCGGCACCCAGGAGAACAGATGCAGGTCCACCGACCGGTTGCTCGCTCCCTTGAGCGAGAAGAACGAGGCCAACCCGAGGACGAAGCCGGCACCGGTGGTGGCGCACGCCAGGTACGGGCCCCAGCCGTCCGCGCGGCGTCCGCCCAGCAGCAGGAGGGCCGCGCCGAGCATAGGCAGCACGATGAGCAGCCAGGCCGCCGACAAGGTGCCGGTGGCGGCGGCGTAGTGCACCGCGTTCACTGCGGTGCCCCGACGCCGGGGCTGGGCAGGGACTGCACGCGTCGTCCTCGTCTCGAGCGGCGGGGCGCGCCCGGGTCAGGGGGGCGCGCCGGTGGGCGGGTCAGTACTTGAGCAGGTTGGCGTCGTCGACCGAGGCCGACCGCCGGGTCCGGAAGATGCTCATGATGATTGCGAGACCGACGACGACTTCCGCGGCGGCGACGACCATCACGAAGAAGGCCATGATCTGGCCCTCCAACGTGCCGTTGATCCGGCTGAACGTGACCAGAGTCAGGTTCACCGAGTTCAGCATCAGCTCCACGCACATGAAGACCAGGATCGCGTTGCGGCGCAGCAGGACACCGACGGCGCCGATGGTGAACAGCAACGCGGCGAGCACGAGGTAGTACGTGGGGTTCACTGGCCCGCCTCCCGGACCGGCTCGGCCGTCAAGGTGTCGCTGACGCTTCCCGGCGCGGACGTCCCGTCGGGTAGCAGCGCGGCGGTCGCGTTGTTGTCCTGGGTGGCGAAGACCCCCGGCCCGGGAAGCGGGTACGGGTGTCCGCTCGCGAACCGCTCCCGCGCGAGCTCCCGCTGGGTCCGACGGGGCTCGAGCCGCTCCTTGTGAGCGAGCACCATCGCGCCGAGCGCAGCCGTGATCAGCAGGGCGCTGGTGATCTCGAAGGCGAAGACGTACTTGGTGAACAGCAGCCGGGCGATGCCCAGCACGTTGCCCTCGGTGTTGGCCTGGGCCAGGCCGACGCCGTCACCGCCGCCCACGCCGCTGACGATCGCCCCCATCAGCAGGACTCCGAACCCCAGCCCGGCCACGGCGGCTGCCACTCGTTGCCCACGCAGGGTCTCGACGAACGAGTCACTCGCGTCCACCCCGACGAGCATGAGGACGAACAGGAACAGCATCAGGATTGCGCCGGTGTAGACGATGACCTGCACGGCGGCGAGGAACGGCGCGTCCTGAAGCGCGTAGAAGCCGGCGAAGCTGAGCATCACGGCGGCGAGGAACAGCGCGGCGTGCACCGCGTTCCGCGACAGGACCAGGGCGACCGCGGCAAGCACCGCGATCGGGGCGAGGACCCAGAAGCCGACAGCCTCGCCGGTGGACGCGGCAGCGAGTACGGACGTCACGATGCCCCCTGACTGTCGGCGGCGCCGGTGTAGTAGTCCGCGTCGGTGGTGCCCAGCCGCATCGGGTGCGGCGGCAGCTCCATTCCGGGCTGCAGGGGGGCGAGCAGCTGCTCCTTGGTGAAGATCAGGTCCTGTCGGCTGTCGTCGGCGAGCTCGTACTCGTTCGACATCGTCAGCGACCGGGTTGGGCAGGCCTCAATGCACAGCCCGCAGAAGATGCAGCGCAGGTAGTTGATCTGGTAGACGGCGGCGTGACGCTCGCCGGGCGAGAACCGCAGCTCGTCGGTGTTGTCGGCGCCTTCGACGTAGATGGCGTCGGCCGGACAGGCCCAGGCGCACAGCTCGCAGCCGATGCACTTCTCCAGCCCGTCGGCGTGCCGGTTGAGGACGTGCCGGCCGTGGTAGCGCGGCGCGGTCGGCCGCACCTCCTCCGGGTACTGCTCGGTCGTCACCTTCTTGAACATGGTGGAGAAGGTGACCCCGAATCCTTTGACCGGGTCCAGCCAGCTAGTCACGGGGCGCCTCGTCGGGTGCAGCCGCGCCTACCGACGCGTGGGTCAGCGAGCGGGGGGTGGGGGGGACGACCAGGTCCAGGGGGGGCACGGGGAACCCGCCATCGGCGAGCGAGGTGAGTCCGCCCGGCTCCGCATCCGGGTCCTCGACCGCCTCGGTCTTCTGCGGGAGCAGGTAGAGCACCACCAGGATCACCAGGAAGGCGCCACCGATGATCAGCGCCCGGTCCCGCGTACCGGAGACCTGCGTGGTCAGGGTCCGCATACTGGCGACCAGCAGGATCCACACCAGGCTGACCGGGATCAGCACCTTCCAGCCCAGCTTCATGAACTGGTCGTAGCGCAGCCGCGGCAGCGTCCCGCGCAGCCAGATGAACAGGAACAGGAATCCGATGACCTTGAGCAGGAACCACACGATCGGGAAGTAGCCGGTGGACAGCGCGTGCACCTGGGACAGGAACAGCGGCGCCTGCCAGCCGCCGAGGAACAGGGTCACGGCCAGCGCCGAGACGGTCACCATGTTGATGTACTCGGCCAGGAAGAACATCGCGAACTTCAGCGAGCTGTACTCGGTGTGGAACCCGCCGACGAGCTCGCTCTCGGCCTCCGGGAGGTCGAAGGGCGCCCGGTTGGTCTCGCCGACCATTGCGACGACGTAGATGAGGAACGACACGGGCAGGGTGAACATGAACCAGCGCCCGGTCTGCGCTGCGACGATCTCGCTGGTCGACAGCGACCCGGCGTAGAGGAAGACCGCCACGAAGGACAGCCCCATGGCCACCTCGTAGCTGATGACCTGCGCCGCCGAGCGCAGCGCGCCGAGCAGGGGATAGGTCGAGCCGCTGGACCAGCCGGCGAGCACGATGCCGTAGACGCCGATGCTCGAGCACACCAGGACGAACAGCACCCCGATCGGCAGGTCGGTCAGCTGCAACGCCGTGGCGTGACCGGCGATGGAGACCGCCGGCCCGAAGGGGATGACCGAGAAGGCCAGGAAGGCCGGGATCGCCGAGAGCACGGGGGCCAGCACGTAGACCGGCTTGTCGGCCAGGGCCGGGATGATCTCTTCCTTGAAGGCCAGCTTGATCCCGTCCGCGAGCCCTTGCGCGATTCCGAAGGGGCCCACCCGGTTGGGCCCGGACCGCTGCTGCATGCGGGCGACGACACGGCGCTCGGCCCAGATGGAGAGCAGGGTGAGCAGGACGAGCAGCACGAAGACGAACAGCACCTTGCCGATCGTGATCCAGATCGGCTCGTGGCCGAAGCTGGTCAACGGCAGCTGGGTGCCGTCCGTGGCGGCGAGCCTCATGAGGCGCTCCTGCTGATCTGGACGACGTCTCCGGGGACGGCGGCGAGGTCCTGCCGGACGCAGGCCGAGGCCGTGCGGGTCGGGACCCACACGACGCGATCCGGGAGGTCTGTGAGGACCAGGGGAAGGGTCAGGCTGCCCGTGGCCGAGGTGACCGTGACCGGGTCCCCTTCAGTCGCGCCGATCTCGGCGGCGGTGGCGGCGGACAGGTGCAGTCGGGGCTTGCGTGCGGTGCCGGCCAGGTAAGGCTCACCGTCCTGCAGCGAGCCGTCGTCGAGCAGCCAGTGCCAGCTGGCCAGGATCGCCTGGCCGGCTTCGGCGGTGGCCGGAGCGACAGCCTGGACCGAGGGTGGAGCGGGGTGGGTCGTGGCCGCCCCGAGCCGACTGATCTCCGCGCGGGCCGCCGCGACGTCGGGCAGCCCGATCGGGCTGTCCAGCTCGTCGGCGAGCAGGTGCAGCACCCGCACGTCCGGGAGGGCGCCGCTGGTGGTGAGGACGGCGTCGAAGGGCCGGGCCCGGCCCTCCCAGTCGAGGTAGGTTCCGGCCTTCTCGACCGCGGCCGCGACCGGCAGGACCACGTCGGCCCGGTCCGTCACGGCC
>JALYIZ010000012.1 GCA_030775505.1 Actinomycetota bacterium
AGCCAGCATGATCCGCCGCTACATCGGCTGGCGGAACCGTCACGCAGCCAGCCACCCCAAGCTACGAGAAGTCGTCACCAAGGCCGAAACCATCAAGAGGGCGAAGGTTGCCTGATGCAGCACTAGCACCGACTCACCTCGCCAGCTCAAGCCCGCTCGACGTCCGCGATGACCGGCGTGTGTGAGGACTTTCTTTACGACTATCAAGAGCCAGCGGCTCCGGGCGGCCGCGTCGCGGCCGTCCTCGCCCCCGGCAACGACCAGGTGGGAGCCAGCTCGGAGCCGCGGTCCTCTACTCCCGGGACGTCCCGCATCCCGTCCCGCATCACGTCCCGGATTCCGCCCGAATCACGTCCCGGATCGCCTCACTGGCAAGGATCTTGGCAACCTGAGTGCACCTCGCCCGGACCGCTGGCAAGCCCACCGGCAACCCCCTCCTGGTAGCGGCCGGCAGTCTTGCCCACGAGCGTGCGGGCAAGACTGCAGAGCCGGTGCGGGCAAGACTGCCGAGCCGCCCAGGCGGCCCGGTGTGCCCTGGCGGTCGTGGTCTGCCGGCCGCCGGCTGGTCACGGACGGCGAGCACGGGGCCGGCTCCCCGGAGGGGGGCCAACTGTGTGCACCCTGCCCGCCTGTCTCCCGTGAGCACGCTCAGCGACGACGAACACGACGACGCCGGCATCCGCAGGTGCATTGGTGTGGAGCTTGCTGATCCGTCCGGCGAGCATCAGTGAAGTCGAGCCCATCCGTCGTCGCCGTCGGGGCAGCCCTCCACGAACGACCTCACGTGACGGCGGGCGCACGGGCTCGTGAGTGTGGTGCGCCTGCTGACCGCAGGACAGCCTGCGCTTCCGGTCGTCCCCCGCGACCCGCCGGTCGCGCCCGAAGGCACCATCTTGCTCCGAAACCAACTCCAGCCCCTGGCCGCTGTCCAGGACCGTCCAGCACCGTCTCCGAGGGGGCCTCCTCCGAAGGTCCCAGGCCGGCCCCCGACCTCAAGTGCTTGAAGAGTCCACATCTCGACCCCCCTAATCGTGACCAGCCAGGGCGCGCCGAACCGCGCGCCCGCCGGGGCGCCCGGCTGCATCGAGGTGGTGCTCTCATCGTTCACAAATTCGGGAGTGCGAGAATCCAACGAGCGAGTCGCTTGCGTGCCCACAACGGACCCGAAACAGCGCCTCCCCCTCCTCCGAGGAGGCCCTCTATCGCAATATCAAACAGAAGGGGCCCTGCGTCCCGAAGGCTGAATCCCAGACCGACCGAATCGCGAAACTCGAGGGCCCATTCGTGAGCAGCCGAGGCAACCTCGAGATTAGGGTGAGCTTGTCCCTTCCGCGCAAGCTTTTCCACCTCTCGCCGGGTGGCCGGAGCAAGCTGTTCAAAGGACGCTGCCATGGCCCGCTACCAGCTTCGTTGAAAGCGAAAAGTGAAGTTGAAGACTCGCTTTCCCACGCCGCCCCATCCAAACACCCCGCGACCAGGAATCAACCGGCCCAGCACCCCGGCGGTGAGCGCGCCCTTTGCGCCACCAAATGCTCCAGCTCGGATCGCCCCGCCGTATGACCAAGTGCTCGCGTTATCCATACTGTAATTCGCCACGCTGGTGTACGCCGAAAAGCCACCGATCGCAGCCATAGCGCAGCCCACACCCGCACTGGCTCCGCAGATCAATGTGAGAACTGCAGCGCCAGCCACGGCTTCGCCGGCGAATCTCGCCACGTGCCAGAAGGTGCGCCAACGCGAACCGTGGGCCCTGGGCGCAGGTTGTCCCGGGTACCAGGAGGTCGACCTTGGGTTCGAGCAGTGGGAGCAATCGCCGTCGTCGCGGGTTGCTGATTGGCCACCGAGGTCGAACTGGTTGATGGGGTCTTGGTTGGCGTAGTCGTAACTGTTGGCGCTGCCGCCGGGGACGGGGTCGGTTTGGAGGAATCGTCCGGTGCTGGGGTTGTACACCCGGACACCCATGAGTACGAGTCCGCCGAGGGTGTCGCTAGGTCGCATGTTTGCGCCGAGCCAGGCGTAGCGGGGGTTGGTTGTGTTGCTGGCGCGGTTGACGCCGAATTCGGTGGATTCAAAGTAGGCGTCGATGGTCGTGGCGTTGGGGGTGTTCGGGGCTGTGGCGACGATGTCGCCGTGCAGGTTGGTGAATTGTATTTCGCCGGCGTTGGAGTTGTCGTAGGGATTGGTGATGACGGCGAGGCCCCCGTCGATCCCTTCGACGTTTCGGGTAGCGTTGCCGAAGGATGGGGCTTGCCACGCGGGGCTGTCTGACCCGTCTTTGTACATGTTGGTGACGGTGAGATTGCTCTTGCTGCCTTGCTGGGTTAGGAAGCGGTGTTCGGGGTCCAGGGTCCAGGTATTGGTGTTGCCGCTGACGGTTTGGCTGCGGACCAGATTGTTCGTGAAATAGCTGTAGGTGCCCAGTTGGGGGCTGTCGATGTAGGCCTGTCCCCAGTCGGAGGTGGCGCCCCCGGTGAGCTGGACCTGGTCGAGGCGAACGTGGCCGCGTCCCCCCGTGCCGCCGTTGCCGTTGCTGCCTCCCCCTGCGCCGCCTGCACCGCCGCGTGCGGTGATGGCGTTGGGGTTGTTGAGGTTGATGGTGTTTGCGGACAACCACACTGAACCTGCGGAGCCTCCGCCCCCTCCACCTCCTCCACCGCCGGTGCCGCTTGCTCCGGGGGCACCGTCAAGGCCGTTGGCGGCGATGGCCCCGTCGACGGTGATGGTGTCGGCGGTGATTCGTACGACGCCACCACCGGCTCCGCCGGCTCCGCCGGTGGAGAGCACGGTCTTGTTCACGGTCTGGTATCCGCCTGCGCCTCCGCTTGATCCGCGGAGCGCATCGAGCTGTGTTGTGGTGGTGATGTCGCCGTAGGTGAAGCCACCTTGTCCACCGGTGCCGGGACGTATGACGGTGGTGCCGCTGGGAGTCGCGCCGCGCTGGCCGTAGTCGTATCCGCCGGCGCCGCCACCTCCTCCTCCGTAAGTCGCGGAATCCCCACCGAAGTCGCCACGTCCCCCATCGCCGAAAACGGCGTCGCTGCCACCGCCGCGGGTGGGTCCGGGTGCGCCTTGTCCAGTGACTGTGATGCCGCAGCTCGCGCAGACGCTGAGGGTGCCCTTGATGGTCATCTGAAGTATCCCACCGGTGCCGGGGGGCACGGTGATCCAGCCGCCGTTCTGCAAGGTGACGCTGGTGTAGTTCGGCGTGCCGGAGACCTGGTAGGGGTTGCTTGACGGGTTGTTCGCCCCGTCGACGACGAGTGCCCCGCTGGAACCGTTCCCGAGGTCTAGAGGGACCTGGATGAAGGACGTGGTATTGCCGAAGACGTCGTACCGGTAGCCGGGGTCGCTGAGCCGGTCGGCCTGGTCGTAACTGTGGTTGAGGGTGAGCCCGCCGTTAGTCGTTGAGCATGATCCGTCGGAGGCGGCGGAGTTGGTGACCTGCTGCGTGCGGTTGCTGGTGGGGTCGTAAGAGTAATTCTGCGTGGTGCATACCGCGGGGCTGACCGTGTGATCGGTGTTGGCGACCTGGGTGACTCGCCCGGCATTGTCATGATGGATCATGCTGGTGATGGAACCTGGGCTGGTCTGGGTGATTGTCTGACCGTCGGGGTTGTATGCGGCGCCGAACGACATCCACGTGGATCCGTTCTTGCTGTAGGTCAGTGCAGTGCGCTGCCCCGTTTCGTCGTATGCCGTTGTGGCCGTGACGCCGTTGGGGTAGCTGCGGCTGACCTGACGGCCGCCCGGGTCGTAGGTAGCGGTGAAGGTCCCTGCTTGACCGTCAGTTTGGGATACGACGAGGCCGCGGTGTTCGGTGGGAGAGTCGTAGGTGTAGCTGGTAGTCGCCTTGCCATCGTAGGCCTGCGCGACCTGGCCGTCGCTGGTGTAGGTGGTGGTGGCGTGGTTGCCGGTCGCGTCGTAGTAGTCGCTGACCCGCCCGTCGGAGTCGTACCTGGTGCTGGTCTGCCCTGAGGTGGTCGGGTTGATCGGGCAGGTGGTCGGCGCCGGTCCGGACAGCGAGGCAGTTGTGTTGGGCTGGCCGTTGGTGTCGTAGTTCGTGAATGTCGCGGGAAGCGTGGTCAGGGTCTCGCCTGCGATGGTTGTACTGACCACACAGGGTCGTTCCGCGGGGTCGTAGAGCGTGAGGGTGGATCGTTTGGCGCCGTTGCTCGTTTCGTTGACGATGTGCGGCTGGGCCCACATGTCGTAGCTGTAGGAGGTGACGGGTAGCGCCCAGCCGCTGGTGGGCTGGCTGACTGGGCCCCGGGTGCACGGCAGACCTGCCTCAGCGCTATTGGCACACCCGGAAGGGATTTGCGCTGCTGTGTAGTAGGTCGTGGACGTTGTCCGAGCATCGGTACCACTGCTAGCTGGGGCCTGCGTCTCGATGACTTGGCCCTGGCTGTTGTACCGCGTCTTGTGGGTGAGATCGGGGCCTGAGCCGTTCATCAGTACCGTGGTGGTCGTCGGTTTCCGCAACGTCCACCCAGACGTGTCGGTGGATAGCGGGGCGTAGCCGAAGCGCGTCGTGACAGCTCGCAATTCTGATCCGTTCGGGGCACGCCCCGACTGTGTGGTTGTGGTAATCAGCCGATAGGGACCTCCGCTGGGGGCTCCTTCGTCGTAGACATTGACTGTGTGCGCCCGTACATCGGCCACCGGGCCGGTCGTGAGACCGGCGCTGGCCGGGGTCGCGGGGTGAATCGGGCCGAGGGTTTCCAGAAGTTCTGTGCCGTCGGTGGAATAGGTGTTCTGGGTGTCCAGTAGCCCTGCCCGCAGGGCGCTGGTGGGCTGGGCAAGCACTTGCGGGTCGGCGTTGGGATAGCTGCCAGGGTTGAGCGCTTCGTCGCGGTTCCCGGGTCCCAGAGTGCGAACGGTATTACCGAACTTGTCGTAACTGGCGGTGCCGATCTGCCAGCCACCGGCTCCGTAGCTGGCGGTGTTGACCTCGCGGCCGTTCACGTCGAGGTAGTGCAGGGTGGCGTAGCGCCAATCCGAACTACCGAGCGTGGCGGGGGTCTGCCCGGCGGGGACGTGCGAGGCCGGGAATACCGCGGCCGCGGTGAGCGGGAGATCCGTAGCCTGTCCCCAGCTGCCTGTGGTTGTTGCGTCCATCGGGATTGGTGGCGCGACACCGCCGAGGGGGCTGTTGACCGGCACGTCGTACATGACAGTCTGGATGTCGGTGCCGCCGGCTGGGTTGGGCCGGCTGACCGTGCTCAGCCGTCCGAGGCTGTCGAACGCGAAGGAGAAGGCGTTCACGAAGGGGGGCGTGAGTGAGGCGAGCCGACCATCAGCAGAGTAGGTATAGCGCGTCACCAGCGGCTGGGTAAGCCGCGGATCCCAGGCAGCTCTCAGCCGTCCGACAGAGTCGTACTGGTAGGTGGCGATCACCTGGGTGGCCATCGCATTATTGTTCGTCGGGTCGGCTGCGGTAAAACTGACCGACTGCAGCTGCCCCACCATGTCCCCGAAGCCCGAGTCGACGCCGGAAGCGGTCGTGTTCTGGGCGTAGGTGAGGATAAGAGTGCGGCAGCCCGCGGTGTTCAGCGGGTTGGTGCACGTCACTCCGGGCGGGACCGCGCCAAGGATTTGGGTGACGCGGCCGTCCCCGTCGTGGGTGTAGGTCGTCGTCTTGGCGCTGCCCGCCTCGGCAACGCTGGTGACCTGCCAGACGTTGTCGCGGAATATCCAGGTGGTTATGGTCCCGTCCGGTTCCGCCAGGGTGAAGGTACCGGCATCAACCTTGGTCAACACCGCACCGGTGTGGGCGTCCCCGAGGCCGCTGTACTGGTTGGGTTGTCCGTTGGGGCCGTAAAGCTCCTGGCTTCCATCGGGGCTAGTCAAGGCGACATAGCCGTTGGCGGAATTGTCTTCGAGCTTCATCTCACCGGCGCCCGTTGCTGGGCCAGGCCACGCGGCGGTCCAGCCAGGGCCGAAAACGTCATCTTGCACCAAGGTCAGGTTGTCGTAGTAGACGGCCTTGCCGGTGCTGGTCGAGGCGAAACCGTTGTAGAGCCGGATGAACGCTTCGGTCGCGAAGTCGGGCACGCGCAGCGTGACCATGACCGGCGTCCAGGTGTTGGTTACCGTCGGAGCTGTTCCATCAAACTCGGTGTAGCCTCCGCTGCCGATTTTGGAGAACGCGACCGGCCGCTCCCCCCGCCCGCTGTCGGGGGACAGTCCCGTACTCGCCGGCACATACTCGTAGCCACGCAGCGTGTACGTGTGCCCCGGGGTCATGCCCAGCATGAGACCCCACTGGCCACCGACGGCGGCGTAGCTGTCGTTGAAGCCCGAAGAGTTCCCATCCGGGACCACACCCAGGCTGTGCGCACCGAGCGCGGTCGGGGAGGTCGCCGCGAACGGTGTCGCATTTACCCCACTGAACCCAGAAACGTCGCCTTCTACATCGTGAAGGGATGCAGGGAGCATGGTCCGGTCACTGTTCAGCGGGTCCAGCGTGCTCAGGCTGCGACCAACGCTGAGCGAGCCAGCGAAGCTGGGTACCGTCGCGTCGACGCTGCTGAGGTTGTAGTCGCCGGTGACCAGACTGACCGCGCCCGGCCCGACCTTCGCTGTCGCGTAAGAGACACCGAAGGCGTGCCGGGCCAGTTGCACGTTCACCGGGGCGCTGCACGTCGATGTCGGGCCCTGTGGGGTTGTGGCGAAGCACCCCTCGACCTGCACGAGGCCGTCAGACCCACCCGCCGCAGTGACCGTCTGGGCAACATTCCAGTTCAGCGCACTGAACGTCCCTGAGGAGCCAGCGTACGGCCAGCTGGGGTGGGTGCCGCCGCCTGGGATCGTCACATCACCGGTGGGGACTTGCGTGAAAGGACCCGAGGCGCCACGCCGGTATTGGTAGATGACGCTGGCGTATGAGCTCGGCGCCGAGGCAGCCAGGCTCAGCGACCCTTGGGTCCTGTCCTGGTCGCTCGGGCTGGTGAGGGCACCTGAGCCAATCTGGAAGGCATAGGAGCTGATCGGCCCGACGTTGCCGGCGTTGTCCACTGCCCGCACGTAGAGCGTGTGCGGGCCCGCCCCGGGATTCCACGTCGTCGATGCCATATTGCTGTAGGTGGTCGGTGGGCTGGTGTCCTCGGAGTACAACCAGTAGGCGATGCCTGAGTTGTCGTCTTGCGCGACCCAGGAGAAATTGTTCGTCTGCGTCGACGTGGTCGACCAGACACTTGGATCCGACGAGTACGTGGAACTCACGATCACTGGGGCTGACGGCGCGACCATGTCGACCAGGAAACCGATCGGGGTCGTTGCGGGCGACGCGTCCCACTGATCAGTGGTGTAGAGCCACCACTGGTAGTTATGCCCCGTCGTCAGGCCGGTGACCTGGTAGCACAGCGCTGAACCGCAGGTCGTTCCGCCCGCGGCCTGGTCAAAGACCATGCTATTCGTGGTGCTGTCCAGCAGTGACCAGTGACCGGTCACGGTGTCGCCGTCGGGGTCTGAGACGTTGGCCTGCAACGTCGCCGACGTGCTCGAGACCCAGCCTTGATCTGCCGGGGCAACGGGGACCGGCATGGTAGGGGGGTGGTTGTACGTGACATGAAGTGCAGGCAGCGTTGACGCGTCCGTCGCGCGCATCCCATCGAAACGCCACCAGGCGGTCTGGCTCGACTCGTCATGCGCACGGACCATCAGCCCGTTGTTCGGGAACGCACCGCTCGCCCAATCGCTGACCAGTTGCGTCACGGGATAGTTGAGCCAGTTCGCCGGACAACCCGTAGCTCCAAACACCGAGGTCTCCGAGCCATACAGCGGGGCTCGCGCCGCCGGCTGAGTGGTCCACAACGTCGTGGAACTGAACGGGCCGGCCAGCGCGTAGACATCAGACTGCGTCTGTCGGCAACCCGCCGGCGTGTACCACTCATGCAGCGCCAGCGACGAGTCGATGATGTGACTTCCCGACACCTGGTTGGTATCGAAATTCAGGAATGACCGGTGGATCTGACTGTCCCCGTTGTAGTAACCCACCCGAAGTTCATTTCCGTTCAGCGTCGTTGACGTCCCCTGAGTCGAACACCCGGATGCCGGCGCCGGCAACGGCTGGCAGCCCAGCCACATGTCATAAATCTCGCCCATGTTGTACGTCGGGTCGATCGTCACCGGATAGACCGTCCCGGGGTCTGTCAGGAACGTCCGGTCGGCGTTCATTGTCAGAGCCAGCCCCGACGCCCCTGAAGACAAAGCCAACGTGCCAGAGGAGATGTTCTTCGGATCCCCCGTCGCCGGGTCCCGTTGGGCGTCGAACACCACTGGTTGTGACACGAAGCCGACCACCGTACCCAGCGCATTCTTCAAACTCACCCCGCCGCTGCTGTCTTGCCCGGCCCGCAGGCCCGTCGCGGTGAACGGCCACACCGAGGTCGCCAACGCCAGTGCCGCGGCCTGAGTGTGCAGAACCAGGCTGTACTCGAATCCTTGACGCAGCGCCCGCACAACCACATCCACCCCAGGCAGCGCATCGGCGTACGTCGCGCTGGATCCCGAAAGCGAAGGCGCCGGCAGTGACGGTGAGCCAGCCCACGAGATGTCGACCTGATGTGTACCGTCCGAAAAGGACCCCAACACCGGCGAAGCACCCGACGAAAGCGCCAGCGACCCGACGACAGCACGGGGGTGCACACCCGAGCCGTCCGAGACAAGGGTCGTGTCAACCGGAACCCAATCGGTGCCCTGACGGACCCGGATCGGTTCGGCACTGGCATCCAGCGTCAACGTGCCATTCGGATTGGCATAGGTGGTGTTGCGTTCGGTACGGAAGTCCGTCACCTCAACGCGATGGCCCTCCGCCTTGGCCGTCGCCCGCGCCGACACCACATCCGGGCGCGACGTGACATCCGGACTCACGCTGGCATAGGCCACCGAGATCGGACCCACCACCCCCGTCAGCAGCGACCCCACCACGCTGGCCACACCCAGCAAGGCAACCCTGACTGCCGCGGGGCGCGACGAGAACAACGAACAACGGCGACGGCCAGACACGGGGGGGCCCCCTGGGCAAAAGATCCGGAAAGGACCTGGGTGGGCCAACCGGCCGCGTCAGGCACCGCGGAGAAAATCACGACACCGCGTCCCTGTCAATTGGGGTAAACGAGACATAACCACCAGTCGGGACCTTCTGGTGGAATCGGGGCGTACTCACCCAATGGAGAATCTCGCCGCGAGTAGTCGAATCGCGATCTGCGGCAGTTCACTGACTCTGACACCGCCCGTATCGCCTGAACCGTCCACGAGTGATCATTGCCCTCGGGGTTGTCAAGGATCCTGGCCTTGGCGACCCTGCGAGTGATGCGCTTCGTGACGGCTCGGAGATTGTCGCCGCAGACGCCGCACTCCCCCACTCCGTAGGTCAGCAAGTGCCTGCGGGCTCCGTCGCGCATCGTGCGTCGCTCGGGAGCCCTCAACAGGGCGACGACCCGGTCGTGCCGGTCGTCGTCCACCAGTGCGGGCCACGACGCCCTTCCGACGACCTCTCCGCGGTGGACGCGGCGGGCCGCGTTGCTATCCCTCAATGCGACCTTGCGCACCGAGGACGGACGCCACGTCTTGCTCTGGGGCGACGGGACGTTTCGTGCGTTCAGGTCGGCCACGACCGCCTTCTGCGACTCCCCCGCCAATAGGCGGTCCACGATTTCGTTGACGACGCCGGCCTCGGCATCGTGGATAAGGTTCTGGCCGTCCTCAACACGCCAGCCATAGGGCAGCGCACCATTCCGGCGACCTTCATCGGCGCGCTGCTTCGCGGCCCGCTGAACGCGCTCTGACTTCACCTCGGACTCCATCGTGTCGAACTCACCAACCAGCCCAGCCAGGTCGCGACCGTAGGCGGTCGTCAGGTCGAAGGACGGTCCCTTGGCGGCGACGACGGCCACCCGGTGCTTGGCGAATAGCTCGATCCCCTCCGCCCGCTCCCGCCGGTTGCGCCACGGCCGGGAGGTATGAAACACGACGACGCGATCAACTCGGTCGGCCTTCACGTCCTCCAGCAGCGCGATGTATCGGGGCGATAGGCAGCCCTGCTGGCACTGATGTCGTTGTCGGTGCGCTCCGCGACAATGGTCGAGCCGGACAGGGCGGACAGCGCCCGCCCGTCCTCCAACAAGCGCTCGATGCCCTTGGCAAGGCCGACCTCGTCCTCGCTGATGCGGGCGTCGAGCAAGTCACGCGTCGTCATACCGAAGAAAGTCCTGTACTTCCTGTTCTCCGTCCAGGACCGACATGCTTCCCGGGCGGCCGGGGAACACGGAGTCCGACCCCCACCGGTTCGCCTCGCTGCTCGGCGACCTCGAGGCCAAGGTGTTCGCGGTCCTCCCGGACCAGACCTGGGTGTACCCGGGCCACGGCGCCGACACCACCCTCGGTGCGGAGCGACCCTCGCTCGGCGAATGGCGTGCACGCGGCTGGTGAGCTCAAGGTTGACCGACGCATGTGTACCGCGGTACAACGAGACGTACCGTGGTACATCCCGGTCCCCTGAGGAGCAGACGTTGCCTTCATCACGCCGTAGGACGGCCGGGCCCCGCGCCGTCCTCGTACTGGCCGCAATGGGACTCACGGCCTGTGGCTCGACCGTGCAGTACCCGGGGTCAGGGCCGGGAGGAGCGCTTGGCCAGGCCGCTGTCGGTGGTCCGAGCTTCCAGAACCCAGGCCTGGCTGGAGTGGGTGGCCCTGACGGATCGAGTCAGGTGACCCGCCCCGATGCGGTCAGCGGCGTGACCCGGTCCCCGCTGTCCCAGTCGGGTGGTTCCACCAACCTGGCTGCCGCGTCACGCATGACGGGCCGGCCCCGACTCGGTCCAGGCGTGGACGCCGGGTCCATCAGTGTTGGCTTCACGATCCAGCAGAACAGCGCCGCTGTCTCGTCCCTGGCCTCGACCTATCACGTCCAACTCGCCGACAACCGGGCCGCGTACGGGGCCCTGGTCAGCTACGTGAACGCGCACGGCGGCGTCGCTGGTCGCAAGCTGGTGCCCGTCTACTACACGTACGACCCGAGCAGCGGAAACGCGGACATCATCGGCCAGGCCGCGTGCGCGAGTTTCACCCAAGACCACCAGGTCTTTGCCGCCCTGGATGCCTTCGTTCCCAATAACACCTTCAACAGCTGCATGCAGAAGAGCGGCCGGGTAATGGTCGAGTACGGCCTCTGGTTCGGCAGCCAGTCCTCGTGGGCCAGGTACCCCAACGAGGTGGCAGCGGATGGACTGCCGTTTGACATCGCGGGCAGGACACTCGCGGAGCACCTGGCCAGCACGGGCTTCTTGTCCTCCACCACCCATCTGGGAGTGTTGGTGAGGAGCAGTGCCGACTTGATCGAGGCCTATCAGCGGGGTTTTTCTCCCGCGCTGGCCAAGCTGGGGCTGAAGGCAGAGCAGACGGTGTACATGCGAGATGCCCAGTCCCAGTCTGACATCAGCGGATACTCTGCGGACATCTCCAACGCCGAGCTGAAATTCGCGACGAACAAGATCGATCGCGTGGTCTTCTTCGACACGGGCGCCTACTCGGCCCTCGTGTTCAGTCAGACGGCGCAGCAGCAGCAATATCATCCCCGCTACGGCTTCACCAGCCTCAACGGCATCGTCTCCTTCAAGGGCAGTAGTGAAAGCGCTCCACAACTGGTGGGTGCGCAGGGCATCAGCTGGGAGACGAATGCCGACGGGTTGACCGCGACGCCCACCCGCAACGCCAGGCGGTGTCTGGATATCCTGAAGGCTGCCGGCATCGACACGTCGAACGCAACGACAGATGCCAGCTATCTCGAGACCTGTCAGTCCTTCTTCCTGTTCAAGGCCGGTGGGGACCTCGCGGGCAGCACCTTGAATCGGGATACCTTCATCGCAGCAATCGAGGGACTTGGTTCGACGTTTGAGTCCACCAACACGTGGGGCGGGGCTACCCGGTTCGGTGTCGGCCACCATGCCGGGGTGCCTGTGTTCCGTCCGTTCACCTACGACCAGAGCTGCTCGTGTTTCATGGTCAGCGGCCCGACGCAGCAGACGGGCGTGTCATGAGCGTGACGGCCCTCCAGCCAGCGCTGGCTTCGTCGGCTCCAGAAGGCTCGCCTGGACGTGAGCTCCTGGACACCATTACCGATCACATTGTCCGATATGGCCTGTCGGACGCCGCCCTGAGGCAGCTGGCCCGGATCGCGGGCACCAGCCACCGGATGCTCGTCTACTACTTCGGGTCACGCGACGGCCTGCTCGGCGCGGTGCTGCACGAGCTTCGCGGCGTGGAGAGCCGCGAGATACTCGGGCGTGCCACGTCGCGGCGCCAGGCGCTGGAGGCCGTGTGGGCCTACTACACCGCGCCCGAGCGCGAGCTCGAGATGCAAATCTTCTTTTACCTCGCCGGGCAAGCTGCTCACGACCGCAAGGGCACCGCAGACTTCACGGATGCGGTCGTAGCCACGTGGACCGAAGAATTCAGGCAGGTCTGCCAGCGTGAAGGCATGGACACCGCGCTGGCGAGGGCCGAGGCCAGACTGCTCGTGGCTTCAGTACGTGGCCTGCTGCTTGATCGGTTGCTCACCGGCGACCGGGCCGGGACCGACGAGGCCTTTCAGCGACTTCTCATTACCGCATCCGGAAAGGTCTGACCATGGAAACGAGTCTCCTGGAACGACGGGCAGTGGACGTGGGTGGTTCCCGGTTCGAGGTCGTCGTGCGCGGCGAGGGGACTCCCACGGTCGTGTTCGTGAACGGACTGGGATCACCTCTCGAGGAGTGGGCGCTCGTAGCCCCCTCCCTTGCCACTCGGTGCCGAGTCGTCTGCTACGACCGGCGAGTGGTGCCACGCGGTGGCCCCATCCCCACGCGCGACGCCGCGCGTAGTGCGGCCGACCTCAAGGACGTTCTTCAGGCCTTGGGAGTGTCTGGCCCGCTCGTTCTGGTGGGACACAGCTGGGGCGGCGCCATCGTCAGGCAATTCGTCCTGGACTGTCCCGACGACGTGGCCGGGCTGGTCTTCGTCGACGCGTCCCACGAGGGCATCAAGGGCATGATCCCCCGGCGACCGCGCGCCACTCGGGTGCTGTACACGAGCTCAACCCTGATGCTGCGGATCGGACCTCTCCGCCGTCGCCTGCTGCGTTCGCTGGGCTTCGACCGCATCCCGCCCTCCGTGCTCCACACGGTTAACGGTCTCCGCTGGGTCGCGGAGGGCCGGACGTCGCGAGCGGAGTTCGCGGGCATCGCCTCGTCGTTGCGCGCCTTGGCCGTCGGCGCGCCAGATCTACCCCCTGTGCCGACTCGCGTCCTGCTTGCAGCCGGCCGTTCGGGCTGGATGGTGAAGCTCGGAGCGAAGCAGTTCGCGGCTGTCCGGGCGGTGTGGGAGAAGGCAGTCGCCGGGCGTAGCGACATCCTGCTCGAGTCCGTCGCCAACTCAGGTCACTACATCTCCCTGGACCAGCCGCAGGCGGTCATCTCGGCGATCAGTGACGTCGTTGACCAGGTGGCCCTACGACGTGTGGGCTGACAGGTCTTCGCGCCTATGACGACGCCCGTTCGTGAGCTCGCCGACCGGGTCTTCGCCCGCCGGCTCGATGAGGAGTGGTACCTCCGGCTGCGACGCGGATTGCCCATTGAGCGGCTACGCGTGGAATCGGAGGAGACCTGGGAACAGGACGCCCGGTTCGCCCAGGGTGTGCTCACGGAACTGCGTGCCCGACCACCGCGAGACGAGGATGACCGTCTTACCGCGGGCTACCTGGAGAATCTGCTCGGTTCCTGGGTGAGCCGGACGGAACTCCCGTTGCTCGGCTTCCACGTCACCCCGTACCAGACCTTCCTGCTGAGCCGGGCGCTACAGCTGGTTTTCCCCGCGCACCAGGGCAGCGGGCGTGCCTACATCTCCCTGGTCGAGGATCTCCGGGAGCAGCTGTGCCAGCTCGCCGCCCGGCTCACGCGTCAGCGCGAGGCGGGCATCCTCGTCCCGCGGCCAGCCCTCCCGGGCGTCCGCGAATCGCTGCGCCGCGTACGGGACGCGGCGGCGGTGGGTCTCCCTTCGCATGCGCCGGCGGCGGTACGTACGGACGTCGAGCGGCTGGTCACGCGCGAGGTTCTGCCCAGCTTCGAGGGACTGCTCGCCCTTCTCGACCAGTCCTACGAACGTCAGGCGCCCGAAGCCGTGGGGATGGCGCAGTACCCGGGAGGCGAGGAGGGCTACCGCAGTCTGGTGCGCCAGGCGACCGCCAGTGATCTCACGCCCGACGAGCTCCACCAGCTGGGCCTCGACCAGGTGGCACAGCTGGCAGGGAAAATGGCCGAGGCGCGCGCCCACATGGGGTTCGTGGGCACGGAAGCGGAGTTTCACGCCCGGCTGGCTGTGGACCCGCGCCTCCATGCCACCAGCCCGGACGAGGTCGAAGCGCTCTTCGCCCGGCACATGGCGCGCCTGGAACCCCTCATCGGCGAGTACTTCTCCGTCTTGCCGAAGGCACCGTATGGCCTGGCCCGGCTCGAACCCCAGGCCGAGGCGGCGGTGACGTACGGCTACTACGACCCGCCCAACCAGGCGATGCCCGTTGGGCGCTATCGCTGGAACGGGGCGAACCTTTCCGACAAGTCACTTCTGACCTATGCCGCCCTGATCTTTCACGAGCTCGCGCCGGGCCACCACTTCCACCTCGCCCGTCAGGCGGAGAACGAGGCCCTGCCTGACCTGAGGCGGGAGGCGATCGACATCGGTGCCTTCAATGAGGGCTGGGCCGAGTACGCGGCTGGCCTCGGCTGGGAGATGGGGCTCTACGACGAGCCACTCGACGCCTACGGACGGCTCGTCCACGAGCGCTTCACGGCGCAGCGCCTCGTGGTGGACACCGGCATGAACCTGATGGGCTGGTCCCTGGCGGACGGCGCCACGTACATGAGGGCCAATACGACAGAGTCCGACGACCAGATCTCCACGGAGGTTCTGCGGTACGCCACCGACATCCCCGCACAGGCTCTCGCCTACCGTGCGGGCTTCGTCGAGCTCGACCGCCTGCGGCACAAGACCCAGGAGGCCCTCGGTGGCGCGTTCGACGTCCGCGACTTCCACGAGCATGTCCTCGGACCGGGCGCTCTTCCCTTCCCCGTGATCGAAGGACACCTGGATCGCTGGGTCGCTACGTGTCAAGGTGCCGGGACCCCGGTGACAGACGTCTCTGGCTGAGCCCACTACGGAGGTCTTCCACAGGCCGTGAAGCGCACTGTGGGGGAAGTGCACCTGATGAGCGGGCATGATGCCGCTTAGCGTGACGTCCGTGATGCGCACACGCTTCCTGGGCAGAACCCGAGCCGTGTCCCTCGTCGCGGCGGGTGTCCTCGCGGCGGTGACTGGCTGCGGCTCAACCGCCCAGTCCGCGCGCACGCTGGACGCGGGCTCGGCCGCGGATGCGGGGCTGAGCACCGCCAGCGGGCTGGGCGGCGTGGCGGGACAGGCGCAAGGGCTGGGTGCCGGCGCCGGAGGAGGACTGGCCGGACGCACCTCGGGCGTGACCGGCCCCACGGGCGTCGCCACGGGATCAACGACAACCTCTGCCGTCCCCGGGGGACCGACAGGCGGGAGCGGGCCGGCTCCGGTGACCTTCCAGGGGCGCACGGTGACGCCCATTGAGGTGGGCATCACCTACGTGAAGGATCCAGCGGCGGGCTTCCAGGCGATCGGCGTTCAGGGAGCCACCCTGGGCGACCAGAAGGGTTACGCCACCGCAGTCGTCAACGACGTGAACAAGCACGGAGGCCTGGGCGGCCGTCCGATCAGCCCGGTCTTCTACCAGTACAGCGCCGACCCGGGAGCCTCCACGATCCCGCAGCAGGACCAGCAGGCCTGCGCGACTCTGACCCAGGACCACCACGTCGCGCTCGCCGTCCTGCACCTCAGCGGCTCCGACCTGGTCGACTGCCTCCAGAAGCGCAATGTCCCGATGATCGAGGAAGGCTCCATCCGCGCCGTTCTGGACCGCACCCTCCAGCGGGACTCCCTCTACTACGGGATCGGCGGCTTCAGCCTCGACCGTCGTTCACGGGAACAGGTGCGTGCGCTGGTCCGCCAGAAGTACTTCGACAAGTGGGACAACCTCAACGGCGGGCCGAGTGCGATCGCCCCGGTGAAAGTCGGTGTCATCACCTACAACAAGCCCGATTGGGTCACCGCGGCCGACGGACCGATGACATCAGCGCTCAGGGCGGCCGGCTACCCGCCAGAGACCGTCGTCGTGGCCTCCCACGACTCCTACGACCAGCTCGGCCAGATGGAGACACAGATCTCGGCTGCCTTGCTGAAGTTCAAGGCGGACGGGGTCACGCACGTGATCATCATGGATGACAACGGGGTGGCGACGCTGTTCTTCATGCGGGATGCCCAGAACCAGAACTACCGACCCAGGTACGGCATCACCTCGGGCAACAACATGCACCTGCTGGCCTCAGGCCTGGTCGACCCGAGCCAGCTGACCGGGGCCACCGGGATCGGCTGGATCGTCACTGGCGACACGGATGCCGGCAAAGTGCCGACGGGGAAGTACGCCACACCCAACCGCACCCGGTGCAACGCGGTCATGAGCCAGGCCGGGTTCGCCGGCGGTAGCGGGTACAACGAGGGGTCGGCTCTGGCCTATTGCACGGCCTTCGACGTTCTCCGCGGGCGGTGGCCGCTGATGTCGGCTCCAGGTCCGGGGCAGTGGAACCAGGTCATGGACGGCCTGGGCAGCTCCTATGCCGACCCCGTGACGCCCGCCACCTACGTCGCCGGAGGCAGGCACGATGGGCTGGGTGGCATCTACGACTACTTCTACAGCGCCAGCTGCAAGTGCATGGCGTACTCGGCGCACGTCCAGCCGCTCCAGCACTGAGCACCGCGAACTGAGCACCGCAAACTGAGCCAGCTGGGGACCCTGCGGCACCATTGCCGTGCGGCGGCACGCGCCGCCGAGGGAGGTCGCATGTCGGTAGCGGCGCACGTGCACGAGGAGCCCGGTCTGCAGACCGCCTGGACGCGCGACTTCGCGTCCGCGGAGCACGAGTGGCGCCGACTGTTCGCCGAGACGCTCGGGACCTTCTTGCTCGTGCTCGTCGCGGCCGGAGGTGGGGTCGTCGACGCGGTGAGCCACGGCAAGGTCCCCCTGGACGCGCGCGTCGTCGCACCTGGCCTGATGGTCATGGCCGTCATCTACTCGATGGGCAGCGTCAGCGGAGCCCACCTCAACCCCGCCGTGACCCTTGCGTTCGCGCTCCGCCGCAACTTCCCCTGGCGGCGGGTGCCCGGCTACCTCGCCGCGGAGCTTCTCGGAGCGGTGCTGGCCGCCGGGGTGCTCCGGCTGATGTTCGGCGACGTGGCTCACCTGGGCGGCACCGAGAACGGACCGGGGATCAGCACCGCGACCGCGTTGGTACTCGAGGCCCTGCTGACCTTGGGACTGGTGACCGTCATCCTCGGCACCGCCAGCGGCGCCCGCAACGTGGGAGCCAACGCCGCCCTCGCCGTCGCCGGCTACGTCATTCTGGCCGGCCTCTGGGCCGCCCCGGTGAGCGGGGCGTCGATGAACCCGGCGCGGTCGCTGGGGCCGGCCCTTCTCAGCGGCCACTGGGCCGGCTGGCCGGCGTATGTGTTCGGTCCGCTGGTGGGCGCAGTGATCGCAGTGGGCGCGGCGTGGGTCCTGCGCGGCCCCCCTAGCCCTGAGGCGAGCAAGGCGGCGCAGGGCGTCTCCTGACGGCGCGGCCAGGAAACCCTTACCGCGGTCTAGAAGGGTGCCCACATGACCCGTTTCGCCGCCCGGCACGCCGCGCGGACCTAGGGTGGTCCCGACCGGCGAGACTCGCAACCCGGCACACGAGTGGGGAGCGCGTCCTTGCCGCCGACGTACCGGGCCCGCCATCGCCGTAGAGCGCTGGCTGCGCTGGTCGGCATGGCGGCCCTGCTCGGCGGCATGTTCGCCGCCCCCGCGTCGGCCGTCCTCGCAGTCGACACCGTCGCTCACTATTTCAGCGGTGACGCGACCACACACGACAGCACGTCCGGGGCTACGGCCACCTTCGCAGGAACGCCAGCCTTCTCCTCCGGCGTGACCGGCTCGGACACCGACAGCGCGTTCGCCTTCGACGGCAACAGCAGTGTGTCGGCCGACGACCCCAACGTCGGGAACTACGGCTACGCCGACTTCGCCGTGCACCTCTACGCCAAGGTGGACGCGTCGCTCCCGAACCACGGCCAGACGATCTTCGCCAAGCGCTCGGTCTGCGCCGACCACACGTCCTATCTGCAGCTGTACACCTACTACGACCACTCCGGACTGTTGATCGACGGGTACGACTCGAGCAACGTCGAGCGGCTCGTGTCCATGACCGTGCCCGGTCTGACGCTCAACGACAACCGCTACCACGAGTTCACGGTCCGGCGGACCGGGCCGACGTACTCACTCACGGTGGACAACCAGCCGACGGCCAGCCAGACCCTCGGCGGCGTGCCCAGCCTCCAATCGACGGCTCCGTTCACGATCGGCCGGTCGGTGTGTGACGTCCCCAACTCGGGTTCCACCCCGTTCGCGGGGAGCATCGACGCGGTCAACCTAGGCCCGGTGAACCGGCACCTCTACCCGGCGGAGGGGTCCCCCGCTGACAGCCTGGGCCGATCCCCGGCCGCCTGGGTCGGTTCGCCCTCCTACGCCGCGGGAATCGGGGGCGGAGCCAACCCCCTGGCTTTCAACTTCACCGGCGCCAACAGCCTGACCATCCCCGACACAAGCGTGGGCAGCGTCGGGACCCAGGACCTCCTCGTCCACCTCTGGGCCAAGTTCCCGATCGGGACCACCGGCAGCCGTGAACTCCTCTCCAAACGCCAGGCCTGCAGCGGCGGGGTCTTCTTCGACCTTCGCACCGTTAGTACGAGCATGCAGTGGGAGCTCCGCAGCAACGCGGTCGGCAACACCGTCATCGCGAACTTCCCGAACCTGTTCAACAACGCCTGGCATGAGATCACCGCCCGCCGGACAGCGGGGACGATCAGCCTCCAGATCGACGCCGGTCCCGTCTTCCGGGTGACGACCGGAGGCGTCGCGAACCTCACGAGCTCCGTCCCGGTGCGTCTCGGTATGGGGCCTTGCGTCGGGGGGGGTGGCGACGGGACATTGGCGATGAGCGGCCAGCTCGACGACGTCATGATCAGCGCCCTGCCGGCTCTCACCGTGCAGGGTCCGACGGTGACGGCGCCCTACGGCAGCCCGCTCCCGCCGTTGAACGCAAGCTACGCGGGTCTCATCGGCCCGCTTGTGGGTAGCGCCACGTGCATCACCATTGCCCATCAGGGCAGCCCAGCGAACACCTACCCATCGGTCTGCAACGGCGTCACCGACCCGGCCTACGCGGTCAGCTACGCCTCCGGCAGCCTCACCGTGGCGCCGGCCGCGCTCGACGTAGGGGGCCCCACGGTCACCGTTCCCTACGGGACGGCGGTCCCGGCCCTCACGCCGCAGTTCACCGGGCTCGTCAACGGCGACAAGGCCCCGGCTGTGCCTGGTACCTGTACGAGCACCGGGCACACCGGCAGCCCCGTGGGCAGCTACCCGACGACCTGCAGCGGGACATCCGACCCCAACTACACCGTCGCGGGGTACTCCCCCGGGGCGATCACCGTCTCAGCGGCGGCCCCGCTGTCCGTGCTGGCCCCGAGCCCCACCATCGTGTACGGCGACGCCCTCCCCACGCTCTCTCCCAGCTACTCGGGCCTGGTCAACGGGGACATCGGCCCCGCAACCCCGGCCTCGTGCAGCACGACGGCCGTTGCCGGCAGCCCGGCAGGCAGCTACCCGGTTACCTGCACGGGCGCGGCGGACGGCAACTACTCCGCCGTGATCGCGGTGCCCGGCACGCTCACGATCGCGCCGCACCCGCTGACCGTGGCTGGCCCGAACGCGGCGAGCACCTACGGCACCGCGCCGCCGAGCACGTTCACCCCCGGGTACACGGGGCTGGTCAACGGTGACACCGCGCCGAGCACCGTGGGGACCTGCAACAGCGCCGCCAACCCAGGCAGCCCACCGGCGAACTACCCGGTGCTGTGCACGGGGTTCGCCGACCCGAACTACACGATCACCGCCACGTCGGGCAGCCTGACGGTCTCCCCTGCCGGCACCGTGACGGTCCTGGCTCCCTCGCCGTCGGTCATCTTTGGCGGTTCCCTCCCCGCCTTGACCCCGCACTACGCCGGACTGGTCAACGGTGACCTGGCCCCCGCCACGGCCCCGACCTGCTCCACGACAGCCCACCAGGGCAGCCCGGCCGGCACCTACCCGGTGACCTGCTCGGGCGCGGCGGACCCCAACTACGCGGGCTTCCTGTACCCCGCGGGCTCCCTCACCGTGACGCCCGCACCGGTCACGGTGGCGGCCCCCTCGGTTGCCGTCGTCTACGGCGCGCAGGTCCCGGCGACCTTCGCGCCGGCCACCACCGGGGTGCTTCAGGGCGCACCCCTGGCCACGGCCGGCACCTGCCGGTCGACGGCCACGAACGGCGCGGCGGCGGGGACCTACCCCATCACCTGCACCGGGTTCATCGATCCCAACTACACGGTGAGCACGACGCCGGGCACGCTCACTGTGAGCACCGGCCCCTCGGTGACGGTGACCGCCCTCTCGGTGACGCTCACCTACGGGTCGCCCCTGCCCGCCGGGATCACGCCCAGCTACACCGGGCTCGTCAATGGGGACAGCGCGCCGTCGACCCCCGCCACCTGCAGCACGACGGCCCATGCGGGCAGTGCCGCCGGCACCTACCCCGTCACCTGTGTCGGGGCTGCCGACCCCAACTACACGGCATTCAGCTACACCTCCGGGACGGTGACGGTGCGGCCGCACGCGCTGCTCGTCACGGGACCGGCAGCGCGGGTCACCTACGGTGGTGTCGTCCCGTTGGCCTTCGCGCCCGTCTACACCGGCCTGGTCAACGGGGACAGCGCCCCCGCCACCCTGGGCACGTGTACGTCCTCAGCCCACACCGGCAGCCCGGCCGGCGCGTACCCGCTGGCCTGCTCCGGCTTCACCGACCCCAACTACCTGGTGTCCTTCGCGAGCGGCAAGCTGACGGTGGCCCCAGCCGGCCCGGTGACGGTCCTCCCGCCGGCAGCGTCCGCCGTCTACGGGGCGGCACCTCCGGCCCTGCTGAGCCCCACCTACACGGGCCTGGTCAACGGTGACACGGCACCCGCGACGCCAGCGGTGTGCACCTCGCCGGCCCATGCCGGGAGCCCCCCGGGCCGGGTCCCGGTCAGCTGCTCGGGTGCCGCTGACCGCAACTACAGCGCCTTCCAGTACCCAGCCGGCGCTCTTACCGTCACACCCGCGCCGCTGACTGTGGCAGCCCCGACTGTCAGCGTCCCGTTCGGCGACCCGCTGCCGACCCACCTCACGCCCGCCTACCAGGGTCTGGTCAGTCCGGCCACGACCCCGACGACCGTCGGTACCTGCCGCTCCTCGGCGGTGCCCGGGGTCGCCGGCTCGTCGCCCATCACCTGCGCAGGCTTCGCCGACGCCAACTACGCGATCACCTACCGGGCCGGCACCCTGACCGTGCTTGCGGCGCCGGCCACTCCGGCCGCATCCCCCTCAGCCACGCCGACCGGCGTCCCCAGCGCGTCAGCGCGCCCGCTCACCACCCCCACCCCGTCCCCCTCGGCTGCCCTTGCCAGCGC